>JBAPYE010000097.1:0-9617 GCA_049284575.1 Desulfobacterales bacterium | reverse complement strand
TCGAACAGGTGGGTCTCAAAGGCTGGGAGGATTCCATGCCCGACCAGCTTTCCGGCGGCATGCAGCAGCGGGTCGGGCTTGCCCGGGCGCTGGCCCTCGATGCCGACATCATGCTGATGGACGAGGCCTTCAGTGCCCTTGACCCCCTGATTCGCCGGGACATGCAGGACGAGTTGCTAGATCTTCAGGATAAGGTCAATAAGACCATCGTTTTCATCAGCCATGACCTCGATGAGGCAATTAAGCTCGGCGACCGGATCGTGCTGATGAAGGACGGCGCGATCGTTCAGCAGGGAACGGCCGAAGAGATTCTCACCAACCCTGCCAACGACTACGTCGCCAGATTCGTCGAAGACGTCGACATGTCCAAAATCCTCACCGCCGAAAGCGTTATGAAGAAATTCCAGACCATGGCCTATCTGAAGACGGACGGCCCGAAGGCGTCCCTGCGCAAGATGCAGGCTGCCGGCATCTCTTCGATTTTCGTTCGCCAGGACGGGCGGGTGGTCGGCATCGTCACCGCCAAAGGTTGCAGGCAGGCCGCCGACCGCGGCGAGAAGTCGCTGCACGATGTCCTCGATACAAATATCTGCAAAGTGGCCAAAAACACCCCCGCCAATGACCTCTTTGCCCTGCTGGCCAACAATCCGCATCCCCTGGCTGTGGTCAATGAGGAAGATCATTTGGTCGGAGTGATCGTTGCCGGTTCACTGCTCGCAAAACTCGCCGAGGTGGGCCAGGTCGAAAACAGTGGCGGGAACGAAACCCCACCGGTGACTCAACAACAAACGTAAAGGTGAGCGATGGTGATGGAATTTCCTGAAAGGATAGACATTCCCCTCGATGTCTGGATTGACGCAGCGATGGATTGGGTGCTCAGCACCTTCGGCATCTATTTCGACATGGTGGGCAGCTTCATTCTCTATTTCATGGTCCTTGTTGAGCGTTTTTTCCTCTGGCTGCCCTGGCCAATCCTCGTGGCCGGCGTCAGCCTGTTGGCCTGGAAGGTGATGGGTCGCTGGTGGTCTGGGCTGATCATGGGCGCGATGATGTTTTTCATCGGCGCACTGGGCCTCTGGAAACTTGGCATGATGACCTTGTCCCTGGTGGTGGCGTCGGTGATTATCTCGCTCGTTATCGGCATCCCACTGGGCATCACCATGGCGTCCAGTGACCGGTTGGAGGCGATGATGAAACCCTTGCTTGACGGCATGCAGACCATGCCGAGCTTCGTCTACCTCATCCCCGCCCTGATGCTCTTCGGTCTCGGCAAGGTGCCGGCGCTGTTCGCGACCATCATTTACGCTGTGCCGCCGGTGATCAGACTCACCAATGTCGGCATCCGAGAAGTCTCGGAGAGCGTAATCGAGGCGGCCCAGGCTTTTGGCTCGAGCTACTGGCAGATCCTGTTCAAGGTGCAGTTGCCCCTGGCCAGACCCACCATCATGGTGGGCATCAACCAGACCACGATGATGGCGCTGGCCATGGTCGTCATTGCCTCGATGATCGGCGCCAAAGGCCTCGGCCTCGAGGTGCTCCTGGCTATCAACCGGATCGAGGTGGGAAGAGGCTTTGAAGCCGGTTTATGTATTGTCTTCATGGCAATTATCATCGATCGCATCACCTTTGCCATGGCGAACAAGAAAAAAGGCGGGTAGTTCGGGCAGCACTTTTTTTATCAACATCATATCACCATAAAGGAGGAGCTATGAAAGGAGTGAAACAAGTTGTCCTGGTTGCTGTACTCGTTGCCCTGTGCATCGGCGCAGGCGGCGGCTTCGCCGCTGCGATGGAAAAGAAAACCATCATCTTCGCGGATTTTGGTTGGGACAGCGCACAGGTTCACAATCGCATCGCCGGCTTCATCATCGAAAAGGGATTGGGCCATCCGGTCAAATATGTCCAGGGTGAGACAATTCTCCTCAACACCGCCCTGATCCAGGCCAAAGGCAGCGAGGCGCCGAATGTCAACATGGAAACCTGGACCGAAAACTGGCAAGAGCTTTATGATGAGGGGCTGGCCAAGGGTCAGGACCCGAATTCCAACGAAGGATTCGTCCTCCTCGGGGCGAACTTCCCTAACAGCGTTCAGGGGTGGTACGTGCCCCGCTACGTGGTGGAAGGCGATGAGGAACGCGGCATCCAGCCTATGGCTCCGGGCCTGAAGTCCGTAGACGACCTGCCCAAATACTGGGAGCTGTTCAAGGATCCCGAAGACCCCTCCAAGGGCCTGTTCCACAGCTGCATCCCCGGCTGGGCGTGTGCCGAGATCAACGAGAAGAAATTCGAAACATACGGCATCAAGGAAAACTACAACATTATGCAGCCCGGCTCCGGCCCCGCTCTTGCCGCATCCATGGAGACTGCCTACAAGCGCGGCAAGCCTTGGTTCGGCTATTACTGGGCGCCGACCTGGGTGCTGGGCAAGCTCGACATGTACCAGCTCGAGGAGCCGCCGTTTGACCAGGAGGTCTGGGACACCACCCGGGGGTGTGCATTCCCGCCGGTGAAGTGCGAAATCATCGTCCACAAGAATCTGCCCAAAGAGGCGCCCGAGGTGGTGGCACTCCTTAAAAACTACAAGACGACGCTCGACATCAACAACAAGTTTCTCGCTTACATGCAGGACAACAAAGCCGATACCACAGAGGCGGCCATGTGGTTCTTGAAGAACTACGAGGACCTGTGGACCGGTTGGATGGACGATGAGATCGCCACCAAAGTGAAGGCGGCGATGTAGGGGCCGCGGAAACAAACAATGCCACCAAATGGCGCATGATTTTGGTTCGTCACTAAAAACGCAGGCGGCCTTGGCGGGCCGCCTTTTTTGTTGGCCACGGGTCACAGCAGCCCGCTGTAGTGCCCGCCATCCACCAACAGGCTGTGGCCCGTGATGAATTTGGCCTGCTGGCTGGCCAGAAAAGCCGCCGCAGCACCAAAATCGGATGGGTCGCCCATGGTTTTGGCCGGAATCGCGGCCACCATTTCGGCCGTCACCGCCGCCTCGCTCTTGCCTTCGCGGGCGGCGCGCTCCTGCACCAGTTGATCGATCCGCGATGTTTTATGGGTGCCCGGCAGCAGGGCGTTGACCGTTATCCCGAAGGGGGCCAGTTCCGTGGCGACGGTTTTCAGAAAACCCGTCAGGCCCGCGCGCGCCATATTGGAGAGCAGCAAACTGGCGATGGGCTGTTTGACCGCAATCGAGGTGATCGCGATGATCCGCCCCCAGCCCTTGGCCTTCATCGCCGGGACCGCGCCGTGAATGAGATGAACTGCGCTCATCAGATTGAGATCGAGCGCTTTTTGGTAATCCTCGATCGGGGTGGAGGCGAAATTGCCCGGCGGCGGACCACCAGCATTGGTCACCAGAATCTCCGGGTTCCCCAGGGACCGCCGCACCCCCTCCAGCAATTTCCCGATCTCCTCCTTACGGCTCACATCAGCCGCGAATCCCAGGACCTCGGCGCCGGTTTGGGCTGCGATTTCCCCGGCGGCGCGCCGCGCCTGCCCCTCATCGCGGGAACAGAGCGCCACCCGGCAGCCCTCCGCGGCCAATCCTTGGGCGCAGCCGCGACCCAACCCGCGGCTGGCAGCGGTCACCAGCGCGATTTTACCGTTGATAGCCAGATCCATCTTCCACCTCCTTGACCTGTTTGTTTGACCGGATTGCTCCCACCGGGGCGCACCGCCCCGCGGGGGTTTTTCGCCCAGTGGGACGTTTCCGCAAATCGGCCGTTTTCTGAAGCCTCCCCACTTTAAGCAGATGGGCGCCGTCTTGGCAAGCAGCCCCCAAAAAGCTCGAAGCCCCGAGGCCTGAAAATAGAACCGGAGAAGCGAATCCGCACGCGGCAGCCCGCCTGCCGGGTAGAGCGCGCTTGCATTCAGCCCGGCTTTGAACCATAATGACCTCCAAACGCGTCCGGGTGCCCGCCAGTGGCGGACGCCCTGGCCGAAAATTTGCCGGAAATCCGCTGAGATGCCCAAAACAGACTACGAACTGCGCCTGCAGTCCACGGCTGCCGGGACCGGCTATTTCGCCTGTCTTCCGGTTGCGTCGCCCCCCTTTGAAGACGCCCTGAGCTACCTGCGCCAAAAGCCGCTGGACAGCTTCATGCACAAATATGCGCTGGACCAGGTGGCGGCTTTCGACCCACCAAAGATTCGGGCACTGCTGGCGCAGGCCGACGGCTGCGACCCGGTCCTGGAAGCCCTGCTGCACGAGGCGGTCCTGCTGCGCCCCGATCTGACCGACTGCCGCAGCGCTCTGGACCCCGGGCGCGCCAGCGTTCTCGCAGCCCACACACCGCAGATTTTTCTCTCCTGGAAGCAGCGCCCCAACCGCGACCGCCACCGGCAGTGGACCCGTATTTTGGCCGACAACATGCGCGACCACCATCCGCTCCCCGACCCGGCGCAAATCACCCTGGAACCGTGCTATGACGACGCGCTGCTGCCCCCGGCGCAGGGCATTCATGTCAAGACCCTGCGGGGATCCGCACCGCGGGGCCGCTTAGAGCCCTTGCCACCCGCGCCGAATGACACCGCCGCAGCCGCCTTGGCGCGCCTGGAGAACCTCAAGCTGCTGGCGGATGTCGAAATGCGCCATGTCGCCTCGCTCAGCCCCATCGCGCTTTTGCGCAAGTGGCACCTCAAAACGAGAGTGCGCAGCGGCAAACTGGACTTCACCTTTTCAGGCATCCAGACCAGCTATGGACGGGGGCTGAGCCTGGAGGCGGCCAGGGCCTCCTACGCCATGGAGATCGTAGAGCGTTGCTCGGCCTTTGCCAACTTCGACTCCGACCGGGTTCGGGGCTTAGCGACGCCCTGCGCACTGCTCAGGGCGCGCTGGAGCGATCTGCGTGCGGATGGCGCCTCGGCGCTGAATCCCAACACGCTGGGCCTGGAGGCGCCCTATCGCAACACGCCTCTTTACTGGTTGCAGGGCCTGACCGGCAGCGGACAGCCGCGGTGGGTGCCCGCCCAGAGTGTCTTTCTTTTCTGCAACCTGGACGAAGCCCAGCTTTTCAGTGGCCTGGGTTCCACCGGTCTGGCTTCGGGCAACACCCCCGCCGAAGCCCGGGTGAGCGCTCTGTTGGAGATCATCGAGCGCGACTGTGAAGCCACCGTGCCGTTCAGCCCGCAGCAGTGCTTTCACCTGGAGACCGCCGACACCCGCCTCGGCGAGTTGCTGGCCGATTACCGCGCCCGCGGCATCTATCCGATTTTTCAGGACCTGACGTCGGAATTCGGAATCCCGTGCTTTAAATGTTTTGTCATCAGCCGTGAGGGTGAGATCATCAAGGGAACCGGGGCCCACCTGAACGCCAGGCGCGCGGTGATTTCGGCCCTGACCGAGACGCCCTACCCTTACCCTTACGGACCGCCTTGCCGGCCGCCGGCCACCGCGCTCCCGACGCGCCAGCTGGAATCATTGCCGGACTACGCCACCGGGCATGCGGCCGGCGACCTGGCCCTGCTGGAAGCCGTGCTGAGGGCCAACGGGTTTGAACCAATCTACATCGACCTGACCCGTGAAGACGTCGGTCTTCCGGTGGTCAAAGCCCTGGTGCCGGGGCTTGAGCTGATTGCGGATTTTGACGATTTTTCACGGGTCAGCCCGCGGCTTTTCCGAAATTACCTGCGCATCGGGGCCCAAAACCTTTTTTGACCCGGCGGCCTGCCGCCCGGCACTGGTGCCAGTGCACCCCCAAGACCCAACTTTGCCGAAAAGGAGTTGCGTCAATGAGCGAACTCAACAACATCACCAATATCATCGCCCTCACGCTGGGCGTTGGGTGGGCCAGCGGGATCAATCTCTACGCCGCCATTTTCATGCTGGGGTTTCTGGGCGCCACGGGCAACATCAGCCTGCCCCCGGACCTCCTGGTGCTGACCGATCCCCTGGTGCTCTTCGCCGCGGGTGCCATGTACCTGATGGAATTCGTGACCGACAAAATCCCGGGCGTGGACTCGGCCTGGGATGCGCTCCACACCTTTGTCCGAATTCCGGCAGGGGCGCTCCTGGCCGCCGGCGCCGTGGGGGACGTCTACCCGGGGGTTGCCCTGTCGGCCGCCATTTTAGGCGGCGGTCTGGCCGCCGGGACGCATGCCACCAAGGCCGGCGCGCGGGCCCTGATCAACACGTCCCCGGAGCCGTTCTCCAACTGGAGCGCATCGGTGGCGGAAGACCTTTTGGTGGTGGCGGGCCTGTGGACGGCCCTGCACTACCCCTGGCTTTTTCTCGGGCTGCTGGTGGTCTTTATTCTGCTGATGATCTGGCTGCTGCCCAAACTCTGGCGGGGAATCAAAAAGGTCTTCGCAGCCATCGGCCGTCTGCTGGGGCAAAAGCCAAAACTGGAAGGTGAAAAGAAGGTTTGAGCGGTGATCAAGACAGCAGCGCTAAAAATTCGTAACCTGTATTCACGGGCGGCCGATTACTTGCGCAGCGGCGGCGGGTGGCTGACCGCGCAGCAGCGATCCTCGCGCATCGCCCGCATGCCGAGGCCCGTTCGGGTGCTGGTGCAGGCCGTCAGGGGCTTTCAAGAAAACAACTGCCCGCTGCATGCATCCGCTCTGACGTTTTACTCGATCCTCTCGATTGTGCCGGTCCTGGCCATGGCCTTTGGGATCGCCAAGGGCTTCGGGTTTGAAAGACTGCTGGAAAGACGGATCATCGAAGAGTTTCAGGGCCAGCAGGAGGTTCTGACCTGGGTGATCACCTTCGCCAACCGCATGCTGGAAAATACCCGCGGGGGCCTGGTGGCCGGCCTCGGGGTGGTCCTCCTGTTCTGGTCGGTAGTCAAGGTGCTCGGCCATATCGAGCACTCTTTCAACGCCATCTGGCGTGTCCGGGAGACCCGCAGCTACTGGCGAAAATTCAGCGACTATCAGGCCATCATGCTGATCTCCCCGCTGCTGATGATCATGTCGAGCAGCGCCACGGTCTTTATCAACACCCAGGTGGCCAACATCACCGAACGCGTGGCGTTGCTGGGCTATTTCAGCGAGGCGATTTTTTTCGGCCTCAAAATCCTGCCCTTCTGCTTGATCTGGGCTCTTTTTTCATTTCTTTACATCCTGATTCCCAACACCCGGGTCAAGTTTAATGCGGGGATTCTGGCGGGGGTGATCGCGGGCACCCTGTTTCAGCTGGTCCAGGGGGCCTACATCGAATTTCAGGTGGGGGTGGCACGCCACAACGCGATTTACGGAAGTTTCACGGCGCTGCCGCTTTTTCTCATCTGGCTGCAGATCAGCTGGCTGATCGTGCTGCTTGGCGCACAGATCGCGTTTGCGCAGCAGAGTCTGGAGAACTTTGAAACGGATCCGGAATGGGGCCAACTCAGCCCCTACGGCCTGCGCCTGATGACGCTCAAGGCCGCCCGCCTGATGGTCAAAAGCTTTGCCGCAGGCGCCCCCCCCCTGACCCGCGTCGAGCTGGCCCGCCAATTGTCCCTGCCGCTGGGCCTGGTCAACCGCATTCTGCAGGACCTTCTGGAAAGCGGGACTTTCAGCGAAATCGCTGACCGCCAGAGCAAGGAGCCGGCTTTTCAGCCGGCCCAGGACATTCATCGATACACCCTCGCCTATCTCCTGGAGGCCCTCGACAAACGCGGCCGCCGCACGCCGGCCGAGGCTGCGACGGCCGGAGGTGAGGACGGCATTTCCCAATCCCTCGACGCGTTTAGAAAAAGCATCGAGGCAAGCCCGGCCAACATCCTGCTGAAAGATCTGTAGCGCGACCCCGGCGCAATCGCGATCTGGTGCTGTCCGTCAAAGGCCGGCCGGGGCCCAGAGGTAGTAGAACCCCGCTGGCGGGGATGTCAAGGCGCGCGGCAGGCCGAGGCTCACCAACGCCTCCGGCCGACCGCTGGCATGCACGGTGGCGGTGTTGTAAAGATTGTCGTCGGCATATTCCGTGCGGCGGTAGACCACCACCCGCGCATCTTCCGGCAGACCGGTCAACTTGCGGGCCTCGGCCAGGGCTGCGTCGAGATAGCCGATCTGGTCCACCAGGTTGTACTCCAGCGCCTGGGCTGCCAGATAGACCCGCGCCGAGGCGATATCGGCCAAATGGTCGGCCTCCAGCCGACGGTGGCGGATCACCAGATCCATGAAGCGCTGGCCCAGTTCCTCGGTCAAGGTCTGCAGCATTTTACGCTCGGCCGCGGTGGATTCGCGAAAGGGTGAGGCCATGTCCTTGTTCACCCCTGATTTGTTGACCTCCAGCCCCAGCCCCAACTTGTCCATCAGGCCGCCGACCTTGGGATGCATGAAGACCACGCCGATGCTGCCGGTGACCGTGGTGGGGTGGGCCACGATGTGATCCGCCGGCAAGGCGACGTAGTACCCGCCGGAGGTCGCCAGGTCCATCAGCGCCGCCACCACCGGCACACCGGTTTTCTCCTTGTAGGCCACAATCTCGTGGTAGAGGATATCGCTGGCGGTCACCGACCCGCCCGGGGATTCGATTTTAAGGACCAGAGCGCGAATGTTCTGGTCGTCGCTGGCCCGCCGCAGTTGGGCGACGGTGTCCTGCAGGAGGCTGGGCCGGGCGCCCCCGAAGATCTTTTCATCGGGCTCGTTTGAAATCACGCCGCGAATCGAAACCACCAGAATTTTCGGGCCTCCCCTGCCCTGAATGGTGAATTCCTTGAGCGGCGCCGTGCCATCCCGAAAGAGGTTCACCTGGGGCGCCACACAGCCGTTTAGCCCGAGCAGCGCCAGAATTAGGACCACCACACCGCTGACGTTTCGCATCCGATGTCTCCAGAAAAAGGGCTGACGCGCGACCTCCGCCAGCGCCGTGTCGCCGGCCGGCAGGGCGCTACCGGGCTTCACCGCGCAGCTTTTTGATCAGCCTGGGAATAAAAAAGGAAAAAACAAAGAGACCGATGGAAAAAAAGACCTTGAAAGAAATCAGCCCCCCCCAGTTGCCGGAGGCCCAAATCTCCTTGACGGTCCCGATGAAGAAGGTGAAGATGAAGGTCCCCACGAGGATTCCCAGACCCGTGCCCGCCACATAGTCCCAAAAACGGACCTGGGTCAGTCCCATGCCGAAGTTCATGGGGGTGAAGGGAAAATACACCAGCCGAAGGTAAAGCACCGTGGCAAAGCCGTTGCGGGCGATGGCCTCGTCGTATTGGCGAAGCTTGCCGCCGATCAGCGATGCGGCAAACTCGCGGCCCAGGGTCCGCCCGATCAAAAAGGCCAGGCTGGCGCCGAGCATTGCCCCGATCCAGACGTAGACAAACCCCCAGTAGGCACCGAAAATCGCAGCCCCCAAGCCGGTCAGGAGGGTCCCCGGGACAAACAGGCAGACCCCGACGGTGTAGACCAGGATAAACACCAGGGGCGCCCAGATGCCCGCCGCCTCAAGGAAACGCCCCATGGCATCTGCGCTCAGATAGCCTCGCAGGGGGGTGTAGCGCACCAGCACCAGGGCCCCGACGATAAACAGCGTAAACGCGACGGCTTTCCAAACGGCCTTGGTTTTTTGCCCCCCGGAGGGGGGCGGCACGGATTCCATGGCGACTGTTCCCGTCCTAAAACGCAAGATCGGACCTGCTGCAAAGCGCAGCGGGGTGGAACCATTCCCCGCCGGGTCAGTCCGGCAT
>JBAPYE010000096.1:0-3022 GCA_049284575.1 Desulfobacterales bacterium | reverse complement strand
GCCCGCGGCTTTGAAGCAGGCAGTGTGGGCGGCCGGGTTGCCGGCCGAGGTGAAGACGACGGGCACATCGGCGGACAGGATGACCGCGATCTGAGCGGCGATGTCGGGATAGAGCAGCGGCAGGTTCACGCCGAAGGGCCGCCCGGTGGCCTCCCGGCACTTGCGGAGGTGCTCGGCCAGGGTGTTCGGGTGCATCGAGCCCGCCCCGATGACGCCCAGGCCGCCGGCGTTGGAGACCGCCGCGGCCAGCTGCCAGGGGCTGCACCAGACCATCCCGGCCTGGACCAGGGGGTAGCGGATGCCAAAAAGGTTGCAGACGCGGTTTGCGGTCATGTCGCCGGGTCTCCTTTCGGGCTCGGTCCGGCTGCTGCCGCCGGCCGATCCAGTTCGGTTCGCACGGCCAGCCCGATTTTCTCGAAGGTGTAGGGTTTGCGGATGTAGGCGCCGGCCCCCAAGGCCTGGGTGTCCCGGACGCGCTCGTTTTCCGAAAAGCCGCTGACGATGATGGCTTTTTGATGGGGGTGCAGCTTCAGGATTTGACGGTAGGTCTCCAACCCGTCGATGCCGGGGTCCATGATCATGTCCAGGATCACCAGATCCGACTGGTGCTGGACCAGATAGGCAACGGCCTCCTCGCCGCTGGCGACGGTGCGCACCTTGTAGCCCAGCTTCTCCAGCATGGCGGCCGCGATCTGGCGCTGCTCGGGCATGTCGTCCACCACCAGGACGTGCTCCCCGCGGCCCCGCAAATCCTCGGCTGCGGGTCGCGGGTCGGAAGCGGCCAGACCCTTTTGGGAAACCGGCAGGTACAGGGTGAAGACCGTCCCGCGGCTCTCGGTGCTCTGCACGTCGATATAGCCGTGATGGTCCTTGACGGTGCCCCAGACGACGGCCATGCCCAGGCCGCTGCCGCTTTTGCCCATGACCTTCTTGGTGTAGAAGGGTTCGAAAATCCGGCGCAGGTCGGCTGCGGCGATCCCCACCCCGCCGTCGGCGATCCGGAAGGTGATGTAGGCCCCCTGGCGCACGTCGTCGTACCCGCTGACCGGCTGGTCGATATGGCGGTTGGCGGTCTCGATGCCGATGCTGCCGCCGCCGGGCATGGCTTCGGCAGCATTGGCCACCAGGTTCATGATGGTCTTGGAGAGATGCACCGGGGAGCCGTCGATGGGCAGCAGATGAGGCGCCAGCCGGGTTTCAACGGTCACCTGGGGGTGGCGGCCCATCAGGACCTGATACTCGGGGCTGCCGAGGTAGCGCCGGATCAGGACGTTGAGGTCCACCTTCTCGGTGATCGCCACCCCCCGGCGGGCCAGGGTCAGCAGGTCCTGGACAATGGCCGCGGCTTTTTCACCCGAGCGCTTGATGGTCTCGATCGGCTGGCGCATGGGGCTCTCCGGCGCCATCTCCATCAGCAGCAGCTCCGGGTAGCTGACCACCCCCGAGAGGATGTTGTTCAGATCGTGGGCCACGCCGCCGGCCAGCATCCCGATCGCCTCCATTTTCTCGGCCCGCTGCAGCTGGGCTTCCAACCGCTGTTGGGACGCCTCCCGTTCGGCCAGCTCTTTCACCTTGGTTTCGAGTTCCTGCTGGTAGGCCAGCAGCTGGCGGTTGTTGGCCTCCAGGGTGTCCAGCATGGTGTTGAACGCCTGGCCCAACCGGACCATCTCGTCGCCGGGGTCGCCCCCGCCCGTGAAGCGTGTGCCGATCTCCCCGGCCTTCACCCGCTGCATGACGGCGGCCAGGTCCTGCACCGGATGAACGATCTTGCGGGCCATCAGGGTCAGGGTGAACAGCAGCCCGGCGACGCCGAGGATCGCAAAGAACAGAAACGACTGGCGGATGAGGCGCCGCAGCCTCGCGGCCTCCAGAAATTCGGCCTGCAGCTGCTGCTCGGCGCGGGCCGCAAGGCTGGTGAAGAGCGTCGTCAGGCGGTTGCTGGTGGTGTGAAATTCGTCGTTGGAGCGCGTCAGTTCGGTCTGCAGGTGGCTGTCGCGGTCCAGCAGGGCCGCATAGTCCGCCAGGTAGCTCTGCAGGCGGCCGTCCAGTGCGCCGGCGGCCTGGAAGCGGGTTTGCAGGGAGGCGATGACGATCTTGAGGGCCTGGGATTCCTGGGCGCCACGGTGTTCGAGGTATGCGGTGTGGAAATGGGCCAGATTAAATAGCGGGGGGTACAAGGCGGCCTTGCCGCTGCGCAGGCCGGCGGCGGTCAGGGATTGGTAGTCGGCGCTGAGCCGGGCGGTGTGCAGCCGTTGTTCGGTGTACTGCTGCGCCATTTGGTTGAACGCGGCGTCGTAGCGTTCGATGGTGCGCGCAATGCGGACCAGGCTGGTTTTCAAGGTGGCGTTCGTGGCGGATCGGCTCAAGGCCGTGATTCGGTGCCTGATCTCTTCGGTGAGCGAGCCTGAACGGCTGTCGGCCTGCATGTTGTCGAGGAAGACCACCGATCGGTCCCAGAAGCGGATTTCAAAAAAAAGGTCTTTGAGATCGCGGATTTCGCGTTCGATCGCGGCTTCGGCCCGGGCGCGGTCCGCCATGCGGCTCTGTTGCCCGAGATAATAGGCCAGACCGCCGTACACCAACGCAAACAGCGCCACAAGAATGACAGCGATGGCGTAGAATTTCCGTTTGATGGTGTTGAACATGCAACACGCCTTAAAGGGTCGCGGTTGGGTGTCGGCCTCTCAAGGGGCCGACTGCGCCGCGGCGGAGTGCAGCCTTTTTGGGGGCTGGGTCACTGCGGTCTCGAGCACCTCGAGCGCGACGGTGATTTCGGCTGCGGGGGTCTCACCGCGAAAATAGGAGGCGGCGGCCTCCAGAGCGAGCTCGCCCATCCGCGCCGGCTGTTGGGCGATGGTGGCGCTCAGACGCCCGTCGCGGACCGCCTGGACGGCTTCCGGGCTGGCGTCAAAGCCCACCAGGACGGGGTGGCCGGGGCTGCCGTCCGCCGGCAAAGCCTCCAGCGCCCCCAGAATCATCTCGTCGTTGTGGGCGAAGACGCCTTCGAAGAGGAGGCCCTGCT
>JBAPYE010000095.1:0-4309 GCA_049284575.1 Desulfobacterales bacterium | reverse complement strand
CGCCGGATCTCGAAGGCTTGGCCGGTCACCAGCGAGAGCGCCAGCGCGCTGCGCAGCACCTGACCGCCGCCCTCCCCCTGGGCCCCATCGATCTGCAGCATCGATGCGTCTCCCGGACATAGACCGTTTGTTGTCGCCGCCGGCGGCAGCGCCGCAACGGCAGCGGAGGCGTTCAGCCCCTGGCGTTGGCCTGCTCCGCCAAGCAGCCGCGGCACACCTGCCGGCCGTCGACGCTCTGCAGTTTGGAGGCCATGGTCGACTCGCCGCAGCAGGCGCAGGGTAGCGACTTGTCGATCCTAGCCTTGGGCGGTGGGGCCATGGCCACCGGCGAGAGCATAAAGAGCCGCTCCTCGGGCATCTCCAGCATCTCCCGGCTGCGCTCCAGGTGCAGCGCGTCGAAGCGCTGCCGCTCGTCGGCATCGGCGTCGCCGCGGATGACCTTCTGCAGCAGGGCGAAGTGCGCCTCGTCGGGTGCGAAGGCGCCCGGACGCACGACCACCCGCACCCCCGCGCCGCTGGTGCGGCTGAAGAGCGTCAAGGCCATCTTGCCGTAATCCCTGTAGATGAAATTGCCTTTGCCGAACGTACAGCCGGTCAGCACCTGGACCGCATCGGCCGAGCAGGCGTCGGTCTCCACCACGGCCACCAGTTCCTCGTCGGCCGAGCGGTGTTCTCCCAGCCAGGCCATGGCCGCCCTGGTTGCCCGGTAGCCCAGGGAAAGCCCCGGGCAGATGTGGCCGTGAAAGGCCGCACAGCGCTTGAAGTCTTCGCCTTGCATGATGGTATCAGCGTTCACGAGGATTCTCCTCAGCAATTAAAGGGTCTTGTCCGCGGCGTCGTCCTCCAGGTCCCGCTGGATCTGGAGCAGCCACTCCGGGAAACGGGGGTTTTCGACGTCGTGGTAGGCATCGACATAGGGCTTGATATCGATGATCGGGCTGCCGTCCACCGCTTCCAGGGACTGCACCCGGAGAATGTTCCCCGCCCGCGACAGCAGGGGCACGGTCGAGACCAGCACCGGGTTGGGCCGGGCCGGGCTGCGGGTGGCGAAAATCCCCTGCACCGGCAGGTCCTTGCGCCCCATGGGGTGCACCCGGCGCAGCTTGCGGCGTTCCGGGGCCACCAGGTGCGGCCAGTAGAGCACGATGATGTGCGAAAAGGCCTCGATGCCGTCCAGGATCCCCTCCAGGCGCGGGTCGATGACCAGTTCCGAGACCAGGTCTTTCAACTGCCGGTGCTGGGCGCGGATTTTCTCCAGGCGCTCTTTGAGCTCCAGGTCGCTGTTGCCCGCCCCCAGCAGCGGGGTCTTGATGGCGCTGCGCACCACGCCCACCGGCTGCAGGGATATTGCCATGTCCGCCCACTCCTCTGTCATTCGCTGCTCCTTTCCGTGGGGGTTCCGCAAAAGTGGGGTTTTTGCGGAACCCCGCCGTTGCCCCCGCGGGGCGCGTGCCCCCCAGGGTCGCCCCTTTTTGGCTAGAGCGTCAGCTCAACGCCGATAAAAAACGACTGCCCGGGCGCCGGGAAGCCGAACTCCTCTTCGTAGTCCTCGTCGAAGAGGTTCTCCACCATACCGGTAACCATCACCTTGGTTTTGCCGGTCCACACCGGGTAGCGTACCATCAGGTCCACCACCGTGAAGTCATCCAGCTCCTGGAGGGTGACGGGGCTTCCCAAGGGCGCGCCGTCCGGATCGCTGGCGCCGCCGAAGGGCGCCCCGGGGTCGCCAAGATAGGGCACCTCGCGATCGTCCACCCAGCGCAGGGTGGCCTTGGCCAAGAGCCCGTCCTCACGCTCGTATTTGATTCCGAGGTTGGCCTTGTATTCCGGCAGCTCGGAGATTTCGTCGCTGAGGGCGTTGCTGGCGTCGAGCACGTCGCCCTCTTTCTTGGTGTCCTGCCAGGTGAAGTTGAAAAAAGCGGACCAACCGCCCCAGATCCGCCCTTCCACGTCGAACTCCACCCCCTGGAAGGTCACCTCGTCGATGTTGTAGACCACCCGGCTGGGGGCGTAGCCGAAAATCCAGCGAAGGTAGTCGTCCACATCGTAGTAGTAGTAGTAGTTCAGCCCCAGCGACAGGTTGCGGACGCCGGTGTAGCGGATGCCGGTCTCGTATTGCAGGGCGTCTTCATAGGTCAGGTCACTGCGGACCACGTCGTTGTTGGGGTCCACCTCGGGGCGATAGCCGCCGTAGTACCAGTAGAAGGCCGGGTTGTCCGGCATGCGGGTGGCGCGGGCGAAACGGCCGTAGAGGGAAAGGCCCTCCAGCGGCCGGTAGACCAGACCGGCCTTGGGCAGCAGCACGTCTTCGTCGAACTCGACCTTCACCGGCTCGAAGCCGAGGGGCCGGCCGTTGGGGGCGTAGCCGGTCACCTGGTCCACCCGCTGATCGCTGTAGTAATTATCATAGCGCAAACCCACGTAGAGATCCAGCGGCTCCAGGATATTCCAGGTGTCGTCGACAAAAGCCCCCTGCCAGCGACTGGCGTCCCACTCGTCGTCGTCATCGGTGATCGGGCGGGGGAAATAGCCTTCCTGAATGAAGGTGTTCTCCATGCCGCCGTAACCCTGGTAGTTGCCGTCGGCGCCGAAGCCGATTCGGTGGCTGCCCAGGCTGGTGGACGTGCGCGCCACCCAGCCCCAGGAGCGGTCGGGGGTGGATTCGCGCTCCAGCACCTTTATCCCCTGTTCGTAGGAGTAGATGGTGTCGTCGCGGTCCTCGTTGTTGAAGTAGAGCTTCAGCTCGGAGTCGAAAGCGTAGATCGGTTTGGTGACGCTGAGGTCCACTTCGGTGCGTTTCTTGTTGTAGAAGCTGTCGTCGCCGTGACGGTCGTCGCCGGGGAAGACGATCCCGGGGCCGATCAGCAGGCTGCCGAGGCTCTCGGGAAAGGAGGAATCGTATCCGGGCAGGTCCTTCTGGTTGTCCACCGGCAGATTGAAATCACCGTCGGTGTAGCGCACGCTGGCGCGCACCTCGCCGTCATCGCCCCAAAAGTAGAAAAGGTCGGTGGCGACATCGGCGCGCTCGACCTCGCTGTTGCGCAGGTTGCCCTCGGTTTCGACGTACCCGCCGGAGATGCGCGCCCCGAAGGGCGCCAGCCGCCCCGAGGCCGAGGCACCCGCCGAATAGGTGTCGTAGCGCTTGACGCCCGCGCTGGCGCCGACCTCGGGCGCCTCTCCGATGGGGGCCGGCACCAGGTTGATGGTGCCGCCCAGGGTGTTGCCATACTTGGCGCTGAAGGCCCCCTTGCTGACGTCGATGGTTTCCCAGTTGCGGGTGGAAAGAACGGTCCAGTCCACAAAGGCCCCGCCCATTACCCCGGTGCCGTTGAGCGGCCGGCCGTCCAGGAGGATCAGGGAGCGCTTCTCCTCGAGCCCCCGGATCTTGACCTGGGTGTTCTTGGGGGTCAGGACCCCCCGGCTCTGGATGTCCAACCCGGAGGTTTTGTCCAGGGCGTCGGGCACCGTCTTGTCCTCGGGCAGGAGACGCAGGGTCTCGACGTTGCGCTCGGCCAGCGTCTCGCGCTGGGCGTGGACGGTGATGGGCTCCAGGGTTTGGGTTTCCTCCTCGGCAAGTGCCGCAGCCCCCGGCAGGGCCAGCAAACCGGCGACGACAATACCAAAAAGCTGCTTTTTCATCTCTCCTCCTCTGTCCTCTTCTGCGTGCAGTGTGAGTCAGCGTATTTTCAGTCAGCGTAGCGTTTGGCCAGGGGGTCGGTGCCGCCGGGGAACATGGCCCCAAACGGTTCGAAGCGCCCGATGTCGGCGGCGGTGCAAAAATGCATGCCGCCCGCGCTGCCGGTGATCATCAGCGGCCGCGCCTTGGCCAGATCCAGGCGGTGGTCGGGGGTCAGCACCCGGTCGGCGACTTCCAAGCGCAGCACCCGGCCGACGATCAGGATGTAGTCGGCCTCCTCGTATTCCGTGTGGCGGGTGCACTCCATCCAGGCGTAGCAGCCGTCGATCCCCGGGGCCTTGATGGTTTCGGAAGGCTTGGGGGCGAGACCGGCCAGCTCGAACTCGTCGGTCTCGGCGGCGGTGAAGCGCGCCGTGGGGATGACCTTGTCGGCGAACTCCTCGCCGGCCAGATTGACAACGAACTCCCCGGTCTCGCGGATGTTCTGCAGCGTGTCGCGCCGGCGGGCGGAGGCCAGGCAGACCAGATCCAGGGGGCGCAGCACCGGCATGACGCATGAATAGGGGGCGATATTGCGGACCCCCGCCGCGCTGACGGTGGAGATGAAGGCCACCGGCAGCGGCATGAACCCTTCGCGCATAAACGGCTTGAAAATCATGGACAGTCCTTCTC
>JBAPYE010000094.1:0-5783 GCA_049284575.1 Desulfobacterales bacterium | reverse complement strand
CCCGGCGGCCGATGCGAAAGGCGATGTAGGAGATCAAAAGGGCCGTGAAGTCGCTGAAATTGTGGACGGCATCCGAGATCAGGGCCACGGAGTTGGCCATCAGGCCGCCGATGATCTGGGCTGAGGGAATGATCAGGTTGAGCGCCAGGGTGGCCAGCAACCGCGGGCCGGTGGAATCCTGCAGCGTCGGGCCGTGATGGTGGCCGCTGAAGCCGTGGCCGTGCCCATCGGATTCCGCCGGCCCTTCGGCAAATTCGCACGCATCTTGCTCGTGGTGGTGTTCGTCCAGGCATGCCGGCCCGTTCATGAGATCAGTCCCCCATCTGAAGCGGCAGCCCGGCCTGCTGCCACACGCTCCAGCCGTTGACCAGCACGCGCACGTTCTCAAAGCCCATCTCCTTGAGGAAAAGGGCCAGCTCGTGGCTCAGGTCGCAGCTTTCCCCGTCGCAGTAGGTGATGATCATGGCCGCACCCTCCAGCCGCTCGGCGGTTTGAATGAAATAGCGGTCCACCGCCTGCCAGGGGAGACTCAGTGCGCCGCGGATGTGACCCTCGGCATACTGGCTCTGTGGCCGGGCATCCACGAAGATGGCCGCATCCTGTTGAAACAGGCGCTGGGCCTCTTCCAGGCCGATGACCAGGTTGTCGCCGGCGGCCTCGGAAAAGCGTTCCGCCGCCGACCAGGACCCGACCAGGGCGAGCCTGTCGGAGCGCAACTGGTTGGTGCCCAGGGCGGCGAGAAGCGCCAGGATCACCAGTGCCGGCGCCTGCCAGCGGGCTTGTTTCAAGGGACCCCGGACGCGGGCGAACCCCGGGAAGCCCCACCGGCCATCATCTGAATTCTTTGCTGCCATTTTCAATCCGATAATTGACCTCTTGCCGTTGATCGATCACGCCCGGCCATCGATGAAGGGCTTGATGATGAAGTAAATCCCGAACAAACCGATGGCGACCCCGGCCAGCTTGCGGAACCAGAGGCTGCCCTTCTGGAAATTGCCGCTTGCCAGAAGCCGCTGCACCAGGGCCGTTGAGCTGCCTGCCACCGCGATGGGGATGCAGTGGCCGATCCCGAAGAGAAGGATGTAGAGAATGCCCACCGCGATCCGGTCCTGGAGGGTGATCATGGCCAGGATCGGCGCGATGAAGCCGAAGGTGCAGGACCCCGAGAGCAACCCGTAGGCCAGCCCCAGAACAAACGCCCCGAAAAGGCCTTTGAGTTTGAAGCGGCTCATCGGGCCGCCGGACATGGAGCAGGCCTTGATCCCGATCATGTCCAGGGCCACCCAGACCAGAATCGCGCCCACCAGGAGGGTCCAGTAGGGGCCGATTTCACCCAGCATCCGGCCCAACAGCGCGCACACCAGCCCCACCAGGGCGATGGTGATGAAGAGCCCGCCGGTAAACGCAACGGCGAATTTGGCGCCCTGCCGGGGTTCCAAAACGCGCTGCTGCCCGGCCACGTAGCTGACGATCAGGGGAATGGCGGCCATGTGGCACGGCGAAAACAGCACGCTGATCATCCCCCAGATAAAACAGCCCGCGGCCGCCACCAGAATGCCGCCGGTCATCCATTGGTTTACCGCCAGAAATAAGTGATCCAACATGGTCGTTTTCTCCTCAAAAGGGAAGCGCTATCACTCGACCCCCAGGTGTCGAAGCCGTTCGACGATGCTTTTCTTGTCCATGAAACCGGTGTGGCGATAGACCTCGCGTCCGCCGCCATCGAAAAAAATCTGCGTCGGGATCGCGCGAATGCCGTACTTGTGGGCCGCCTCGCGGTTTTTCCAGACATCGATGAAGACAATGTCGGCCTTGCCGGCGTATTCCGCTTTCAACTCCTCGAGAATGGGGGCCATCATCTTGCAGGGAATGCATTCGGTGGCGCCCAGGTCGATCATGGTGACCCGACCGGTGGCCGAGGCCGCCGCCGGCTGGGGCGGTGATGCGCCGGTTTCACCCGGAGTTGAAAAAATTTGTGATGTGATAAGGCCGTAGAGTGCCAGCACGACAAAAACCCCCAGCGCTGCGATGCCCACCCGTTTCAGGTTCGGGTTCATTTCGCGACCCCCATTTGCGCCAGCTGTCGGTTCACATCGTCTTGGGCGAAAAATCCCACGTGCCGGAAGACTTCGCGGCCCTCGGCATCAAAAAACACCTGCACCGGGATGGACCGGATGCCGTAGCGGGCGGCCAGCACCTGTTCCTCGCCCACGTGGAGGAAAACGACGTTCAGCTTCTCGGGATAATCCATGTCTTTGTTGGCCGCGTAAAAGGCACGCGCCTCATTTTCGGAGACGGCCAGGGATTTGGTTTGGCTTTCGAAAAGCGCCTGGATTACCCGGCTTTCATCGCCCTCGGAGGCAGGGATGCCGGCTCTCTGCGCTTCTTTGAGCAAAATCTGGCGCATGGCCTCCTGTTCCAAAACGAAAAGCAGGTTCTTTCCCAGCTGCACCTGCAGCTTGGGCTCATGGTCCTGGATTCCGGCCAGCAGCTGCGGCCGCGTGATGCTAATGCCGTCGGCCTCCAGCAGGGTATCCTCCGCCAGCGGGACCAAGACCGCGGAGCGCAGCAGGCCCGTGGCAAGTCCGGGGTAGCGGGCTTCCAGGGTGGCGGCAGAGGCCGTGCGGCTGACGCCTGCAGCCAGCAGGGCCAGCAGCAGGAGCCTCACCCAGCACCTGCAGCGGACGTGCAGGGCGTTCCTTATATTAATCATATACCACATGTCGTTATCTCCTCGTTTATTTTGGTTCGACGGTATTCGCGCCCAGTGTTCACGGGGTCTTTCAGGGCGGCAAAGCGGCTCGTTGGTTGTTGGGCGGATAAAAAGGTCCGATCGGGTAAAGGGTGCACCCCCCTTACCCAACCCAAAACAGGAGGCGTGACTTCAACATATGTAGGTGCAGTGGAGGGAAAACAAGGGCGGTGGGATAAACGACGACGGGAGCCGCAACACCCCTTTGGCGGCGGAAAAGTGACGCCCGGCTGTCAGGGGCAGCACCAACCCTGGTACGACCGATAGAGGCTCGGTGGAACCTTTTTCAGGCGCCTGCCGCCGGGCGTGTGCCTCCGGCAGCAGAAACGGTCGAATTTTGGCGGTCTGGCAGGGCCCTAAATGACAGGCACTCGCAGTGTTTTGGACGATGCCGTCGCCATGCGCACGACTTTTTTGGCACGGCGTTTTGCCCCTTTCCGGGAAGTGCACAGCACACATCGCTGCGCTGGTGATGCTGAGCGCCACGGCAAAGGAGACCAGAATTGTCAGGAGCTTAGAGCGCATGTCGAATGATCGCCCGGGACGGAATGGCGTTTGAAAAGCTGAAGGTGGCCGGCGGGCCACAACCTGCCCGCATTCCCACAAGCCCGTAACTTAAGGACAGGGCGTGCCATTTAAAACTTCTATTTGGTGAAACGCGCTTTCATGGCCCGGTAAAAGAAGAAAAATGAATCCGCCTCCGGCTGTATGTGGGGGTGAGGCGGCCGAAGCGGATGTTGGGCTTCGCACGTCGTGGAGGCTTGCCGCCGATTGCAAAGAATGGCCTCATAGGCGGATTGAATTTGTTTAAACCTCGTCTCCGCCTCGTCGGGAACCCCGAGAACAGCGTTAAGCGTTTGTCTCACGTCTGCCCTTTTTTTTCAACCCAATAGTCAGGCTCGATCCATCGCTGGCTTATGTACGGTGCTGTGACAGCACCGGATCAATGATAGGGCAAGGCCTCACCGATGGCCTGATCCAGGTGGGCGAAGCAGTGAACGGCCATGGCGCCGGGGTTGCAAGCCGAATTGAAAATCTCCAGGCGATAGCTTTCAAGCAGCATAGGCTCCTTACTTTTCAATCCACGATTTGACATCTTCTTTGTTGGGGATCTTGCCCACCGATTTGACCTCGCCGTCCACGACCACCGCCGGTGTGCCGAACACCCCGTAACCGGCGATTTTCATCGCTTCGGTGACTTTTTCAATCTCGGCGGTCACCCCCGCTTCGGCCACCGCTTCCTTGACCACTTTTTCGGTCTGCTGGCATTTGGGGCAGCCAGGTCCCAGAATCTTGATTTCCATCTCACTTTCCTCCAATTGGGTGTTCTTGCTGGGCGGCCGCTTCGATCCAGGCCTTGAGCTTGGATCTGGGCGGCACCGACCCGACGGTCTTGACGGAGCCGTCTATCACCAGGGCCGGTGTGCCCATCACGCCGTAGCGCCCGATTTCAACCGGATCGCGCACGTGCGTCAATTCGGCCGCAATCCCGCCTTCCGCCAGGACGGTCATCACTTCCTGCTCCAGTCGCTCACACTGCGGGCAGCCTGGGCCAAGCACTTTGATTTGGACCCCCTCGGGGGGAGTATCAGCTGCAGGCGCCCCGATATGGCGTTTGTATTCGCGCAGAAAGGCTTTCTGGTAGCGTGCGGCGACCGCCTTGGGGATGTAGTTGCGTTTTGCAAGCCGCTCCAAAAGGATTTGGGCCACTTGGGCATCCGCCATGCCCCGGCACTGGTTTACCGCTTCGGCTAGCGCCGCCTTTAAACCGACAAGACCGACCATCTGCCCGCCGACCCGGATCTGGGTGACATCGTCCATGGGTAACCTCCTATGCGAAAAAAGCGCCGTAAGCCATCCCGGCGATGGTGGACAGGATCACGATGATGCCGCAAAAGGTGGCGGTCTTTTTTACGCCCATGACGCTGCCGATCACCAACATGTTGGGCAGCGAGAGCGCCGGGCCGGCCAGAAGCAGCGCGAGTGCCGGGCCCTTGCCCATTCCGGCACCCAACAGCCCCTGTAAAATAGGTACCTCGGTCAGGGTTGCGAAGTACATCAGCGCCCCGGCCAGGGCGGCGATCAGGTTGGCCCAGAGGGAGTTGCCGCCCAGCAGGGATTGGATGTAATGCTCGGGGATCAGGGCTGGATGCCCGGGGCGGCCCAGCATGAATCCGGCCACCAAAACGCCTCCGGCCAAAAGCGGAAAGATCTGCTTCATGAAGCCCCAGGTGGCTTCCACCCAGCTTTGGCACTCATCCCGGGTAAACCAGGCTTTCAGCATCGCACCCAGGATGATCAGCAAGGCGATAGTGATGTACCATTTGGCGGCGAAAATCGCCGGCCAGAGCCCGATCGAGCCGGGGGTCGGCTTGGCGAAGGCGGCAAAGACCAGGATCAGGACCATGGTCAAAATGTAGAGGCCGTCCTGCAGCAGGGTGCGCTCCTTGAGGCCCGCCTCGGGCACGTAGATTTGGCCGGCCGTGCGGGCGGCGTCGTCTTTATGAAAGATCAGGGCCATCAAAAGACCCGTGACCACGGCGAAAATTATCGCGCCCACGGCCCGGGCCAGCCCCAGCTGCCAGCCCAGGATCTTGGCCGTCAGGGTGATGGCCAGCACGTTGATCGCCGGCCCGGAGTAGAGAAACGCCGTGGCCGGCCCGATGCCCGCCCCACGGGTGTAGATGCCGGCAAAAAGCGGCAGCACCGTGCAGGAGCAGACCGCCAGGATGGTGCCCGAAACCGAGGCCACCGAGTAGGACAAGAGCTTGCCGGCCTGGGCGCCGAAGTATTTGAGCACCGAGGCCTGGGAGACGAAGACGGCGATCGCCCCGGCGATAAAAAATGCCGGAATCAGGCAGGTCAAGACGTGCTCGCGGGCGTATTCCTGAAGCATCATAAAGGCTTCCAGCCCGGATTGGCGGATGACCGGATGACTCCAGGGGACGTAGTAGGCGGCCACAAAGACCCCCACGATCAACAACAGTTTGGTGCGCTCTTTCATGATAGGTGCTCCCTGCGTTGGCGGCCT
>JBAPYE010000093.1:0-1557 GCA_049284575.1 Desulfobacterales bacterium | reverse complement strand
GATCAACCGGGTCTCCTCCCAAGGCCCCATCGTCTTCACCGGCGGGGTGGCCAAAAACCCCTGCATGTCGGCGCTGCTGGCTGAAAAACTGGGCCGCGAGATTCTGGTTCCCGATGATCCGCAACTGGTGGGCGCCTTGGGGGCGGCCCTTCTGGCCGGCCACAGCATGTCAGCGGTGTAGGATCGCCGCAGCGAAAAACGCCACCAGCGGCAAAGGAAGCGGATGAAAAAGACCCTCGTCAACCGGCTTCAGCAGATCACGGAGCAAAACCTGGCGGACATCGAACAGGCCAAGGCCGCGGGGCGCTCCGTGATCGGCTTTTACTGCCTGTATTCGCCCACCGAAATCGCGGTGGCGGCCGACGCCATCCCCCTGCCGCTTTGCGGCACGCGCAACGACCCGATTGCCGCGGCCGAGCAAATGCTGCCGCGCAACCTCTGCCCCCTAATCAAAAGCAGCTTCGGTTTTGCCGTGACCGACAGCTGCCCGTTTTTCCGTTTTGCGGACATCATCGTCGGGGACACCACCTGCGACGGTAAAAAAAAGATGTTCGAATTGCTCTCGCGCTATAAAACCACCCATGTGCTGCAACTGCCCCAAAGCCAGGATGCGGATCTGGCCCTGCCCCTCTGGCGCGCCGAACTGGGGCGTTTCAAAGCCATCGTCGAATCCCAGACCGGCGTGGCAATCACCGAAGATCGTCTGCGCGCCGCCATTCGCCTCATGAACCGCGAGCGCAGCGCGCGCAAAGACCTCATGGACGTCAACCAGGCCAAGCCCGCTGCGCTGAGCGGCTCCCAGTTGCTGGAGATCCTGTTCAAGGTGGGGTTCCTGGCAGACAAGGAAAAAGGGATTGCCCTCATGCAAGCGGTGACGGCCGAGGCCCGAAACGGCGCATTGCGCTCGGAAGACGCCCACGCCGAAAACCGCAAACGCATTTTGCTGACCGGCGTGCCGGTGGGCCTGGGCAGCGACAAGGTGGTCAGAATCGTCGAGCAGAGCGGCGCCGACGTGGTGGCCTTTGAAAACTGCTCCGGCTACAAGCAGGCCTTTACGGTTGATCAGGAAAAAGACCCGCTGGATGCCCTGGCGGCACAGTACCTGGCCACACCCTGCTCGGTGATGAGCCCCAACAGCGGGCGCTTTGCGTTGCTGGAGGAGATGATCCGCTCTTTTTCCGTCGACGGCGTCATCGATCTCACCTGGCAGGCCTGCCACACCTACAATGTGGAGGCCTTTCAAATCGCCGAGTTCCTGCAGGAAACCTGCGGCCTGCCCAGCCTGCATCTGGAAACCGATTATGCCGAGAGCGACAGCGAACAGCTCCGGGTGCGCATCGAGGCCTATCTGGAAATGCTCTGAAGGGCCCACCGGCCCCACAGGGCTTTCCCGCAACTGAAATAAACTGGGAATTGAAACCCTTTTCCAGGACCGCTCGCTGGGCGAGAAGCAGCCCCTCTGGCGCAACATTTTCATGGGTCGGCCGATCACCAACCGACTGGGTTTCATCCGCGTGCGGGAGCAGAAACGGGCCACCCTGGAAATCCTGCGGCACC
>JBAPYE010000092.1:0-2537 GCA_049284575.1 Desulfobacterales bacterium | reverse complement strand
GGGCCCTCCGGGGAAACCGTACGGTCGGTATCCTGCTAGATCAAAACGCAAAACGCGATCAGGGGGTTTTTGTCGATTTCTTCGGCAAACCGGTTTCCACCAACAAGGGCCTGGCGCAACTGGCGCTAAAGACCAAAACACCGGTCTATCCGATGTTTCTCGTCCGCCAGGCCCGGGGCTTCAAGGTGATTCTGAAAGATCAAATTCCCCTGACCACCACCGGAGATCCGGCGCGCGACATCGCCCTGAACACCCGCCGCTACAACCGGGTGCTGGAGGAGATGATCCGCCGCTATCCGGATCAGTGGTTCTGGGTTCACCGGCGATGGAAAAAACAGCCGAAGCCGGGGCAGCCGGTGTGGACCGATTTCTAACCCCGCCGCGCTTTCGCCTGGCGGAGGTCCGGGACGGGGCGGGCCTGCTGATGGGGGCTTCGCCATGAAAGTGCTGATCGTCAAAACCAGCGCCCTGGGGGATGTCGTGCACGCCCTGCCGGTGTTGGCCTATCTGAAAAGCGCCAGGCCTGATATTCGGATCGACTGGCTGGTGGAAGAAGCCTTTGCGCCCCTCATCGCCGATCACCCCTTGCTGAACCGGGTGATCGTATTGCGCACCAAGGCGTGGCGGCGGGACGGTTTTTTGCCGGCGGCTGCGGGTGCCTGGCGGGTGATCCGTGATCTGCGGCGTCAAAACTACGACCGGGTGCTGGATCTTCAAGGCAACAGCAAAAGCGGGTTTTTTACGCGCTTGGCCGGTGCCTGCCAGCGTTATGGATTCGACCGCAGCGGGGTACGGGAGTGGCCCAATCTGCTGGCCACCACCCACCGGGTGGGTCTTGGGGAGGGGGATCGTCACGTCAGTCGACGGGCCCTGACGGTCGCCCGGGCGGCGGTGCCCGGTGGCAGCGAACAAAGATGGGCCGGACCGTTGCACGTCAGCCCCGCTGCCGCTGCGAGGGTCGCAGCCCAGCTGCAAGGATTGGGGCTTGGGCCCCCCCGAGCGCATCCGCTGCTGGTTTTGCATTACGGCACCACCTGGCCGACCAAGCGGTGGCGGCTTGAATCCTGGCAGGCGCTCGCCGTGCGGCTGATCCGCACCCTGAACGCCACGCTGCTGCTGACCTGGGGAACCGAAGGCGAAAAAGAAGCGGCGACGGCCATTGCCGCCGCCGAACGGCAGGCGCTGATCTGGCCCAGAGGGTCTCTGCCT
The DNA here is from genome assembly GCA_049284575.1 of Desulfobacterales bacterium. Classification (GTDB taxonomy): domain Bacteria; phylum Desulfobacterota; class Desulfobacteria; order Desulfobacterales; family JAABRJ01; genus JAABRJ01. The sequence goes on along the minus strand of JBAPYE010000092.1, from coordinate 1,328 downwards.
GAACTGGCGGCTCTGCTGGCAAGCGTCGACCTGGTGGTGGGATGCGATACCGGACCGGTTCACATTGCCGCCGCCCTCGGAACCCCCACGGTATCGATTTACCGGGCGACCGACGCCAGGCGAAATGGACCGCGCGGCCCTCAACACCGATGCCTGCAAGTGCCGCTGGACTGCGCGGCCTGCCTGCGCAAACACTGCGAGCGGGATCGGCAGTGTGCGCAGTCGGTTTCCGTGGAATGCGCCTTCAGTGCCGTCGAGGCCAATTTCAATCGCTGAATTCACCGGCCGGCACCCGTTTCATGTTTTCTCAAAAAGCGGGGGGCATCCTCCTGTAACCCTGCTGGCGGGCGGCCGCCGATTCCAGGAAAGTTGCCGTGCCCGATTACTACAAATGCGACCAGGGGGCGTTGCCCGCCGCGATGGCCGCCTTCGTGGCGCCGGTGGCGCCCATTCAGGCGGGCGGCATATGGATCAACCGCCCCTATCGGGATATTCTGAAGGCCAACGGTTTGAACGGCTTCGATTCCTTCTGGCGCTTTTCGGGGGGGGAGGTCATCAAAGAGATCAAAACCCGCTCCGTTACGCGCTTTTGGCTGGATTCAAACGGCGACCGGCGTCAATTTTACCTCAAGCGCCACCGCCGGGAATGGGCTGGGTGGCCCTTGGCCGGGTGGCGGTGCTCTCTTCCGGGCAGGGCGCGTTCCCAGGGGCTGATTGAGTTCGGGCACTGCGCGCTGTTTCGTCGCAGCGGTCTAGCTACGGCCCACCCGGTGGCCGCCGGAGAGCGCCGGGTGCACGGTTTCTGGGTCGAGTCCTTCTTTGTCACGGAGGCTTTCGCGCCGTTTGTTGCGCTTGAAGATCTGATTCGGCAGCACCCAAAGCTTTTTACAGGTCCCCACGGGGCGCGCGTCAAAAAGGTGTGGTTGGGGCACATTGCCCGAACAGCCAAACGGATGCATGCATGCGGCTTCCATCATCTGGATTTCAATGCCACCCACATTCTGATCCACTGCCCGGGATCCCCCCTTGACACGCCGCAAATAGGTTTTTTTGACTTGCAGCGTGTCAGCAAAACCCGCTTGTTTCGATGGCGCTGGATGATAAAAGGCCTTGCCCGACTGATTCAGTCCCTGCCGCCCCATTTGTTTTCCGAGGCCGATCACCGGCATCTTTTCCTGTCGTACAAAGATCGGGGACGGCTGGATTTCTGGAGCCGGATACAGTGGCGGTGGCTGAAACGCAAAAGCGAACGGATCAAAAGGCATACACTTAAAATCGATAAAATAAAGCGGTGGCAGCGGGAGCAGCTGGCGAAGTTCAAAAAATAG
>JBAPYE010000091.1:0-5851 GCA_049284575.1 Desulfobacterales bacterium | reverse complement strand
CCCGGCCTGATCAGTTCCGTCATCGGTCCCAATGGAGCCGGCAAGACCAGCCTGCTGAACTGCATATCCGGTTTCTACCACCCCGCCAGCGGTGAGATTCACTATGGCGACCATCGCCTGACGCACTCTTCCCCCCATCAGGTCTCCACCCTGGGTATCGCCCGGGCATTTCAGAACCTGGAACTGTTCAGGGGCATGACCGTGCTGGACAACCTGCTGCTGGCCCGCCACCAGAAATTGAAGTACAGCTTCCTGCAGGCCCTGATCTATTTCGGCAAAACATCCCGGGTAGAGGCGAAAAACCGGGCCTATGTAGAGAATGTCATCGATTTCATGGAGTTGGAACCCTACCGCAAACGCATGGTGGGCTCGTTGAGTTACGGTGTCCAGAAACGGGTCGAGGTGGCCCGGGCCCTGACCCTGGACCCGGATATCCTTCTTTTGGATGAGCCCATGGCCGGCATGAACATCGAGGAGAAGGAAGACATGGTCCGGTTTATCATCGATATCCAGAAAGAACGGGAGACCACCGTTATTCTTGTGGAACACGATCTGGGCGTCGTGATGGACATTTCGGACAACATTTACGTGCTGGACTTCGGCGAACTCATTGGGGCCGGCAAACCGGCGGAAGTGGCCAAAAACAAGAAAGTCATCGACGCCTACATCGGAGAAAATTGATCTGACCATGGAAGACAAGGACCACCTGCTCCAATACACCATTCCCCAACTGTTGCGCTGGCGGGTCAATACCACCCCCCAAAAGGTGGCCCTGCGGGAAAAGGAATTCGGCCACTGGAACCCCTGCACCTGGGAGCAATATTACGCCCTGGTTCGCAAAACCGCCCTGGGACTGGACCGGATCGGTCTGCAACGCGAAGACAAAGTAGCCCTCATCGGCGACAACATTCCCGAGTTGCTCTTCGTGGCCATCGGCACCCATGCCCTGGGAGGCATCTCCGCCGGCATCTACCAGACCAGTCTTCCGGATGAGATCGCCGAAATTCTCAACTACCTGGATGTATCCGCGGTGTTTTGCAATGACCAGGAACAGGTGGACAAGCTGGTTGAAGTCCGCGACCGGATTCCCGGCGTAAAAAAAGTCATTTATGAAGACCCGCGGGGCATGCGCAGCTACCGGAGCGACCCCTGGTTCATGGACATCAAGGCCCTTTACGCCTTGGGCGATACGGCCCACCAGGAAGATCCCGACCGTTTCGAAGCCCTGGTGGATCGGGGCAAGCCTGACGATCCCTGCCATCTGTGCCTCACTTCGGGGACCACAGGGTTGCCAAAGGGCGCCATGATGACCCACCGCAACTACGTCAACATGGGTGTCCAGATCACCAAAGTGGATCCGCTGGAACCCACGGACGAATACCTCTCTTTTCTCCCTTTTGCCTGGATCGGCGAGCAGATGAACTCCTTCGGCGTGGCCATGGCCACAGGCATCACGATCAACTTTCCCGAGTCGGTGGAGACCGCCATGGATGATTTGAAGGAGATCGGCCCCCACTTCATGTTTGGCGCGCCACGGATCTACGAGACCATCCGCTCGCGGATCTGGCTCAAAATCGACGAATCTTACTGGCTCAATAAAAAAGTCTACAACTATTTCATCAAGGCGGGGGAAGCGGCGGCCCGCTACCGCATGACCGGGAAATCCATGCCGCTGGGCCTGCGCATCCGATCCTGGCTGGGAACGCAATTGATGTTCCGCCCCCTGATCAATCAGATCGGCCTGCTGCGACTGCGGCGGGCCTATACCGGCGGCGCGGCTCTGGGGCCGGAGCTGTTTACCTTCTACCAGGCCATCGGCGTCAATTTGAAACAGATTTACGGCCAGACCGAGATCACTGGTATCGCCTATATGCACCGGGACGGCGACGTGCGGCCCGATACCGTGGGCAAGCCCCTGCCGGGAACGGAATGCAGGATCTCCGAGGAGGGAGAGATCCTCTCCCGTTCGGCGTCGGTAACCCCTGGATACTACAAACTACCGGATAAAACCCGGGAACTGCTGGAGGGCGGCTGGCTGCATTCCGGCGATGCCGGCTATATCGATGGAAACGGCCACCTGGTGGTCATCGACCGGGTCTCCGACGTCATGCATAACCGCCGGGGAGACATGTTCAGCCCCATGTTTCTGGAAAACCGGCTCAAATTCAGCCCCTATATCAAAGAGGCCGTCATCTTCGGCGACCAGCAGGACTTCGTGGCGGCCCTGCTCAACATCGACCCCATCGTCGTGGGAAAATGGGCCGAAGACCGGGGAATCTCCTTCAGCACCTATATGGATCTTTCAGCCAAACCGGAAGTGGCCGAACTGATCGCCGCGCAGGTGCAATCCATCAACGGCCAGGCGGAAAAAGACCATTTTCGGATCAAACGCTTCGCCATCCTTTACAAGCTGTTGGACACAGACGACGGCGAACTGACCAAAACCGGCAAGATCCGGCGCAAATTCGTCAAGGAAAAGTATCAGAACCTCATCGAAGCATTGTACGACGAATCGGTCGTAGAAAAGACGGTGGAAGCGTTTTTCCAGTACCAGGACGGACAGACCGCCGCCGTCACGACCACAATCAAATTCTACACCATGGAAGGCGACTGATGAGCTATTTTTTTCAACTGGTAGTCAGCGGCATTGTGGTAGGATCCATCTACGCCCTCTCGGCCCTCGGTTTTGTGTTGATCTATAAATCCAGCCGGGTGCTCAACGTCGCCCACGGCCAGATCATCGCCGCCGGCGCCTTTATCGTCTACGCCCTGACTGTATGGGTGGGCATCCCCATTTTCATTTCCTTTCTGGCCAGCATGGTGATCACCTTTTTTATGTCCATGAGCGTGGAGCGGATCTTTTTGCGACGGCTGATCGGCGAGCCCATCATCTCGGTCATCATGGTGACCATCGGTCTCATGTCGATTTTAGACGGCGTTATCTACCTGACGCCCTTCGGATCAATGAACTACTCCTTTCCCGAGTTTCTGCCGTCCACCCCTCTCAGCATGGGGGGGGTCTCGATCTCCTGGACCCAGCTGGTGGGGGTCATTATCACCATTGTGCTGATAGGGACCTTTTCGTGGTTCTTTAAGAGCGCAACTTTAGGCATCAGTATGCGGGCAGTGTCCGACGACCAGCTCGCCTCCATGAGCGTGGGAATCTCGATCCCCCGGGTCTTCGGCCTGGCATGGGCAATGGCGGGCCTCAGCGCAGCCGCCGCAGGGGCTATCATCGGCAACATCACCGGACTCAATTTCGAGACACTGCGGGCCTTCGGGATCACGGTGTTTCCGGTGGTCATTTTAGGGGGACTGGATTCGATCATCGGGGCGGTAGTGGCCGGCATCATCATGGGCCTGATCCAGCAGTTCGCCGCGGGGTACCTGGACGGCAACTGGGGGCTCAACGGCACGGCCGACGTGCTGCCCTATATCATCCTTCTGCTCATCCTCCTGTTCAAGCCCCACGGCCTGTTCGGGACCCACGAAATCGAGCGAGTATAAACCATGTCGACCAATCGATGGCTTGCCACAGGGAATTTTTACACCACCTACCGGGAAGAGCAGCGCATTTTCAGAACCCATCTCGACCGCCTGCTTTTCAGCCTTTTTCTGGTCAGCCTCTTCGTCTGGCCGCTCTTCGTCTCGGCCAGCAACAGGAACATGCTGGTGATCGACAACATCCTGATCGCCGTCGTAGCCGTCTACGGCCTGAACCTGGTGACCGGGTTCGCCGGCCTGATTTCCATCGGCCATGCCGCCTTCGTGGGCATCGGGGCTTACACCCTGGCCGGAACGGCCCGTTCCATCGGCGAAAGCCATGTACTCATCACCCATGCCTGGCCCCTGATGATCCTGATTTCCGGTTGCGTGGGAGCGGCTTTCGGAGCCTTCGTGGGATTGCCGGCCATGCGCCTCAAGCATCTTTATCTGGCGATCGCCACCTTGTCGTTCCAGATGATTTTCACGTGGACCATCAATTTCATGACCTTCTTCAACCAGGGCCAGATGATATCGGTGGGCCGGGTCTACTGGATCAACGGCCAGGTAGGGCGCAACGAACACTACCTTTTCTGGTACTACGTTATCCTGGTCACGGCGGTGGTCTGCGGCCTGGGGGTGCGCAACCTGCTGCGCACCCGCTACGGCCGCTGCCTGGTGGCGGTGCGCGACAACGATCGGGCCGCGGACGCCATGGGGATGCACCCGGGCCTGACCAAAGTCTACGCCTTCGCCCTGGCGGGGTTTTTTGCCGGGGTCGCCGGTGCTTTGCACACCTACATGTTTCGCGGGGCCGGCTTCGAATCTTTCACTCTGCACCACTCGATCATCTATCTGGCCATGGCCATCGTGGGAGGCCTGGGGACTCTGCCCGGCAGCCTCTTGGGGCCAGTGGCGATCCAGGTCCTCGAGTTGCAGATGGAGCACCTTTCCGAGTGGGCCGGAAACTTATTGCCAGCCTCCATGAACCTGGCGACGGCCCTGCGGCCCCTCGGGTTTGGCCTGGTGATCGTGCTTTTTCTGATGTTCGAACCACGGGGCATCGCCAACTGGTGGCGCATCTGCCGCTCCTATTTCAAGCTCTGGCCGTTCCGCTACTGAGATGGCCCCTGAACAATGGCGGCGTGCAATCTAATGAAACACCGTCCGAGAAGGTTAACCAATCACTACAAGGGAGGGTAAAAATGAAAAAGACACATCAATGGCTATGGGGTGCAGCGGTTACAATGGTGCTGGCACTGGCGTTCACGATTCCGGTCCAGGCCGCCGAAACCTACAAGCTCGGTTTGTCGCTGGCGATCACCGGCCCGACCTCGGATGCCGGCAACCCTTATTCCAAGGGCGCGGAAGACTACATACGCCTGGTCAACGACACCAAGATTCTCGGCGATGCCACGGTAGAGTTATCGATCCGCGACGACATGTACGAGACGGCCGTGACCAAACGCAACTTCGAGGACTTTCTCGATCAGGGAATTGTGCTCTTCCTCAGCTATGCCACCGGTGCCAACCAGGCCCTGGCCAAGGATTTCAACGAGGTCCAGATTCCGGTCATCCCAGCCTCCATGGACGTGTCACTCGTGAGTTTGTCCAATTACATTTTCCTGCCCATCGCCTCGTATTCCCACCAGTACGTCGGTGTGGCCGAGTACGTGGCCAAAAACCACAAGGGCGACGGTGTCCCCAAAGTGGCCGCTTTTATCCACCCGTCGGCTTTCGGACGCGCGCCGTTGGATGGTTTTAAAACCGCCGTCACCGCCGGATTAAAGCTGGATCTCGTCGAGGTGGTCGAACACGGTAAGGACCTGGACAACAGCGCCCTGCTGCAGAGGCTTGCCAGCAAGGGAGTCCAGTACGTCCTGTGCCAGACCGTCCAGTCGCCGGTGGCCACGCTGCTCAACGACGCCCAACGACTGGGAATGACGGCCAAGACCTTCGGTGAACCCGGTAAGATTACATTTATGGGCGCCCACTACACCGGCGGCAACGACCTGATCGCCCTGGCCGGCACGGCCGCCGAGGGGTTTCATTGGACCACTTCCTATCATGTGACGTCTGAAAAGGGCCCGTGGACCGACTGGCAGCTCGATGTGGCCAAAAAATACGGGCGCGACGAAAAAACGGCCAACTCCCACAACTATGCCTGCGGGATGATGGCCGCCCAAGTGGCCGTGGAGGCCATCCGACGTACCCGCGAGGACGGCAAGGAGGTCACCCAGGCGTCTCTCGTTGAAACCCTCAACCAGATGAACGGGGACAAGGCCTTCACGTCGTTGGCTGCCGTGGGTCCGGTGACCTATTCAGACACCGACCGCATGGGGGTCGACACCTTGCAGCTCTACGTGGT
>JBAPYE010000090.1:0-1517 GCA_049284575.1 Desulfobacterales bacterium | reverse complement strand
CGGGGTCCGCACGCTCCTCGAAGGGCTTCAGGCGTCCGATCAAGAGGGCGGCGTTGGACTCGATGGCCCCGTCCAGCAGGCTGTAGCCGGGGACCGTCATCACGTATTGGACCGCCGGGTCCTGCATGACGATCTGCTCGACCTCCTTGACCACCTCCAGGGTCCGGCTCACCGAGGCCCCCTGGGGGAGCTGGATCTCGGCCATGAAGGCGCCCTGATCCTCCTCGGGCAGGAAGCCGGTGGGGGTGATCTTGAACAGCCAGCCGGCACCGAAGACGGCGAAGCCGATCAGCACCAGCACCACGGCAGAGATCCGCACCAGCCGGGCGACCACCGCCGCATAGCCGTCGCGAATGCCGTCGATGCCGCGCGAGAGCAGCCCCAAGAGCCCGCGCTTCTGCTCCGCAGGCTTGAGCAGGATGGCGCACAGGGCGGGCGACAGGGTGAGCGCGTTGATGGCCGAGATCAGCATGGAGAAGGCGACCACGGCGGCGAACTGTTGGAAGAGCTGGCCGGTGATCCCGGGGATGAAGGCCACCGGCAGGAACACCGAAAAGAGCACCAGGGTGATGGCGAGGATGGGTCCGGTCATCTGGGTCATGCCTTCTTGGCGGGTCTGAGTTACGGCCGCAGAGGCAGACGCTCCCGGATGATCCCGGAGAAGTCCTCTCGATCTGCGGCGGAGAGCGCCCGTGCGGTGATATCGCTTTGGCGTTTCAGCTCGTCGAGCGGGATGTCGGTGTTGACCGTCCCCCGCTCGTAGGCGAGATCGACCAGGAAGCCGTTCACGATCAGCCGCCAGTCCAGGGCGGGGCCCGAGCCCACGGCCTTGGTGTGGTGCCAGATGCTCGTGGTGCAGTTGTGGGTGAGTGCGTTGTACCAGCGGGGCTGCTCGGCGAGGGCGTTGATCTCTCGCGCGTAGTCCAGCAACAGATCCTTGCCATTGTTCATCGCGCCCCCGATGCGATAGAGCTGAACCTGCTCGCCGCGGTGGTTGGTGCGCAGTCCAATCAGGTCGCGCTCATCGCCGACCACGTAATAGAGTTCGTACTGGCGGAAGAATCCCAGCAGGGCCGAATAGGCCTCGCCTTTCTCCTTGCGCGTCTCGATGGACACCGCCAGGTGACTGCCGTCGGCAAACTCCCAGCTCGCGATGGTGTGGCCATAGAGGGTCGGTCCCCAGAAGGAGACGAACATGTCGAAGCCGACCAGGGTGTCGAGGTCATAGGTCCGCGTCTCCCAGCGCTCGGTGAAGTCCGTCTCGCTGTCATAGTCGAAGTTGCGGAGGTTGCGCGCCCTGAGCAGGGATCCCTCCAGGGTCGCCGTCGGCAGCCGGGCGACGTCCACTTGCCACTCACGGTCGTTGCTCGGCGGGAGTACCAGCCACCAGCCGAGGACGACGGCGAAGGCCAGGAAGACTCCAAGCACGGCCCGCCCCCAGGGACGGACCAGCACGGCCGCGGTGACCGCGACCAGGATCAGGCCGCCCGCCAGGGTGCCGGCAAGCGCCCTGGACC
>JBAPYE010000089.1:0-21311 GCA_049284575.1 Desulfobacterales bacterium | reverse complement strand
GTGGTGATCCTCGCCAGCACCGGCGAGCGCTACATCAGCACCGAGCTTTTCATCGACTGATGCCGCCGGCCGTCAGGCAGGGCTTCCCGCAAAATGATTTTGCTTGACAGCACCAGGGGCTTTCCGCTTAGCTGAAGCGTCGTTTGCGACCTTGGCGCCCCACCCGCGGCGGCACCCCAAGGGCATCGCCTGACCCAGCCGGTCCGAACAGAGTGTATGTGGGATGACGAACGCCAAACCGGATTCCGAAACCAGCGAAGTCCCCCTCTGGACTTTCGTTCCACCGGCCGACTACCGGGTGCCCAGGGACACGATTGAAAACAGCCTGCGGACCCGGGTGACCGCCTTCTGGCGCAATCTCCACCAGCCGGATGCAGCCGAGGCGCGCCCACCGGCCGAAGCAGACCAACTCGAGGCGCTGCCGGCACGGCTGCTGGACGAGTTCGCGCCCCCCGACGAATGGCCGGGGGCCGTTGCCGGGCTGGAGGAAGCTCTGGACGCGCACGCTGACGACCGGGATGACGGCACTGCCATCGGCATCATCGGTGCGCCCTTTTCGGGGCATGCGCAAGCCCTGGCGGCGGTGGCCGCCCGCAGACGATGGGCCCGCATCCCGCCGCCCACAACCCGGGAGATCATCTTTACACCTGATGACTGGATTGACCGCATCCGGCAGACGGCCGCCCGGTCGCCTTGGGTGTTGTTGGGGCTCGAAAAGTGTTTTCTGCGGCACCCCCGCGGACTGCAAACGGTTCGGCTGCTGCTGGCGGAATTGACCGCCGGCCGTCTGGGACAGGGGACCGTCGCCTGCGGCAGCTGGGCCTGGGCGTATCTGGAGGTGGCCGCCGGAGCGGGCATCCTGCCGGTGCTGACCCCCCAGGCGTTCCAGGGCGAGCGGCTCTGGCGCTGGCTGGCGCGGCTGGCCGGTCCCCAAGCGACGGTTGGCTGCAGCTTCCGCCTGGGCGACAGCCGAAAGGCCTTTTTTCCGGATCCCCAGACCCGGGCTGACAGCGGGGAGCAGGCGGCGCCACCCGAGGACTACCTGATTCTGTTGGCGGCCTGCAGCCGCGGCATCGGCGGGGTGGCCCGCGCCATGTGGCGCCACAGCCTCCGCCGGATGCCCCCCGATGCGGATAGCGATACGAGGCGTAACCCCGACGCGGATGCGGGGGACCGGCGGCAGGTGATCCGGGTGCTGCCCAAGATTGCGCCCCTGCTGCCGACGGTGCCGGCCGTGGAGCGGCCCGCCGGCGACTTCGTGCTGCACAACCTTCTGCTTCACGACGGACAGCCGGAGGAGCTCTTATTTGAGCTGCTGCCCCTGCCGCGCTTTACCATCATGCAGGCCCTGGACCGGCTCCAGAGCGCCGGCGTGGCGGTGCAAGCGAGCGGTTCCTGGCAAGTGGCGCCATTGGCCTACCCCGCGGTCAGGCGCCATCTGGAAGAGCGCAACTTCCTGACGGACCCATTTTAGGCAAACCCCATGACCCCAGAGAACCTTTCGAACATCCTCAACATCACATGGGAGCGCCTTTTGCACGTGGCCGTGGTCGTCGCGGCCGGCTGGGCCGCCATCGCGATCGTCAAACGGGTGTTGCCCCGGCTGGCTGAGCGGCTGCCGGGGCGCCAGCAGCAGCAGGTGCTGGGCTCGGTCCAGGTGCTGCGCCTGCTGATCATCTTTCTGGTGATCTTTCTCTCGGTGCCGCTCCTGATCGATCCCACCTTCAAGAACCTTTTCGCCGTGCTGGGTGCTTTAGGGCTCGCCCTCGGTTTCGCGCTCAAAGACTATGCCAGCAGCCTGGCCGCCGGCATGGTCGCGGTCTACGAGATTCCCTACCGCCTGGGGGACTGGGTCGAAATCGACGGCCGCTACGGGAAAGTCACCGCTATCAGTTTGCGCGCCATTGAAATCCTCACCCCCGACGACACCCGTGTTATCATCCCGCATGCCAAAATATGGACCGGCCTGGTGGCCAACAGCAACAGCGGGACGCAGTACCTGCAGTGCGTCGCCGATTTTTATCTTCACCCCCGACACGACCCGGCGGCCGTTCAAAGTGCCCTGCACGACGTGGCCTTGACGAGCCCCTACGTGCAGCTCAAGCAACCCGTCGTCGTGGTCGCCCAGGAGCAGCCGTGGGGGACCCACTACCGGCTGAGGGCCTACCCGGTGGATCCCCGCGACCAGTTCCAATTCATCACCGACCTCTGCGGCCGGGGGAAAACCACCCTGATGGCGCTGGGGGTCGAATTTGCCGCGGTCATGGCGGTGCCGCCACCGTCTTGAAAGAATCCCGACGGCCGCCGGGCACAGCAAACCGTTTTGCAGCAAATCCATGAAACACCGCCGCCTCACCACTATCCTCCTCGGGCTGGGGCTGATCGGTGGGCTGACCGTAGCGGCCGCCTTCTGGCAGTCCGACCGGCTGCTCAACCAGCTCCTGCGGCCGCTGGTTGAACGAACGGCATCCGACCGGCTTGCCGCCGAAGTCCGCATCGGGCGCATCACCCTGAAGGATGCCGTCCTCACCCTCTCCGACGTTTCCCTCGACCGCCCCAGCCAGTACCGCCTGTTGCTGCCGCACACCGAAATCGATCTTTCGCTTGCCGGCCTGATGGCGCGCCGCATCGACCGCCTGCACCTGTCCGACCCCACGCTGAACCTCCAGGCAGCCCGACAGCCGCAGCCTTCCGGTGAGCCGCTCCAGGCCCCGGACTGGGGGGTGACACGGCTTGAAATCGCGGGCGGGCGTTTTTCCTACCAAACCGCCGACCGGCGCTACACGATAGGCCAGATCCGGGTTGAAACCGACGGGGGGACCCCCTTTCCGTTTCGGGTTGCGGCTTCTCTGGGTGCGGCCCCGGGCCTTGCCCTGGAAGTTCAGGGCAGGGGCACGTGGGGCGCCCGGCAACTGATCACCCTGGAGCATGTTCAGGTGGGTGGTCACCAGCTGCTCGCCGCACCCCTGACGGTCACGCTGCCCCAGGCCGACGGCCCGCTGGTAAGCGGCGCCCTGGCCTTGGAGCGCTTCGACAGCAGCGATCTGACGAAGATCACATCGACCCTGGGGTTGCCGCCCGTCCCCGGCGGCTGGTCTTTCGAGCTGCTGCAGCCGGCGGCCGACTTTCGCCTCGACACCAGCGGGGCGACGGTTGAATTGCGCGCAACGGCGGGCGAAATCCGCACCCCGACGCTGCGGGTGCCGCTGGCGGCGGTGACGGCCGCCCTGACCAACCCGACGGGCGGCGCCTGGCAGGCAGAGGCCCGCTTTCTGCTGGCCGGTATGGCCCCCGGGCATTTCAACGCGCGCCATGACGCCGGCGACCTGCGGGGCGGTTTTACCCTGCAGGTTCCCCAGGCCGAACCGCTTCAGCGGCGTCTGCACGACCTGGCGGTCCCTGTGCTGGCCGGCGGCCTGGCGCTCGAAGCCGAATTCACGCTGGCAGCCGGCGCCCTTTCGCTATCGGCCGATTTAAAGGGACTACCCGCGAACTCAACCCCGGCGGGCTATGGCATCGACTTGCAGCCGCTGGCGGCGCAGCTGCGGGTGCGGCAAAGCGGCGGCACATTTTCCGGGGATATCCGCCTCCAGGTCAACGCCCGCGAGGTGTTCAAGGCCGAGGGCACCCGGGAGGACCTGCGCTTCCACCTTCTGCCGACCCCCTGGCAGGCCCTGGCCGCCGCGATCGGCCCCGCGCTGCTGCCGGCGCCATTGCAGGCAGCCGGTGCAGGGGGCTTAAGCGGCGTCCTCTCCGCCGAAGGCGCGCTGTCGAGCAGCCCAAACGGGATTCGGCTGCGCCTCGACACGCTGGCCGGAGAGGAGCTGGAATTCCTTTCGCCCGACGGGATGACTGGTCTGACCGGCGGCCGGTTCAGGCTGCAGGGCAGCATCGATGCAAAACCCGGCGGCACGCCGCTGCAGCTCAGCCTGAAGGCCCAAACGGCTGCACACGAGATCCTGCGGGGAAGCTTTTACGCCGATGTTTCCAGACTGGCGGCCAGCGCCGACCTGCGCGCAACGCTTGCACCAGGAGAGCGTCGCCTGCAGGCGCAGCGGATCGGCCTGGCGATCGAGGGCCTGGGAAGCGCGCAGCTCGAGGGCCGCATCGCCCCCGGGGCAACCCAGCTCGCCGGTTCTTTTGCCGCGCCGACAATGGCAGGCCTGTTTGCGGAAGTTCTCAGATCCGTACTGGGCGAAACCGTCAGCGGCATCGAGACCCTGGCGCTTTCCGGGGCCGCGGCCGGCGACTTCAGCCTGGAGCAGCGGGACCGCACCTGGCACGCCCGGGGCGCGCTGCGGGCGGAGGCGGTCGATCTCGCCTGGCCCCCGGCAGCCCTCAGGCTGGAAAACGCCAGCGGCATCCTGCCGTTCGCCTTAAGCACTGATCTCACGACCAATGCCACGGCGGAAACGGGGTTGCCGCCGGGAAATTTGACCTTTAGCCGCTTCGCCGTCGGCCCCCTGATGCTGGAGCCCTCCCCGATTCGGTTGCGCGCGGGACTCAACCGCTTGGCCGTCGACACCCCGCTGGTGTTCCGGGTGGCCGGCGGGCGTCTTGAAATAGAGGACAGCGCCGCCGAACTGACGGACAGCGGTGCGGACATGCTCGCCCAGATCCGCATTTTTGACGTGGATCTGAACGAACTCACCCAGGCCCTGGGCGTTCTGCCGCTGCAGGGCCGACTGGACGCCGATCTGGGAAAAATCCGCTATGCCAAAGGGGTCCTAAGCGCCAGCGGCACGATGGAAATCAGCGTATTCGGCGGCGGTCTCCTGATCCGCGGGATGCGCGTTGAATCCCCGCTGACCCCCTACACGAGTTTTTTTGCCGACATCGACTTCAGCGGCCTGGATCTCTTCCAACTCACCGGGACCCTGGCCTTCGGTGAAATGAACGGCATCGCCGACGGCCACGTCCACAACCTGCGGCTTTTCGGGAAATCCCCCACACGCTTTACAGCCGAATTCGCCACTCGCGAGACCGGAAAACGCAACATCAGCGTCAAGGCCCTCAACAACCTGACGGTCATCAGTCAGGGGGGCGTTTCCCAGGCGCTCTCCCAGGGCATTTATCAATTCATCGATTTCTACCGCTATCGCAAAATCGGTATGGCCTGCACTCTGGAGAAAGACGTTTTCCGCTTGGAGGGCACGGCCCGCCCCGGCTCGCTCAAATACCTGGTCGATGGCGGCATCCTGCCGCCGCGCATCGATGTCGTCATTTCCAGCCCCGAAATCTCCTTCACGGAGATGTTGCGCCGCCTGCAGCGCATCGAACGCGCGGGCGGTTAGCCCCGCTTGCGGCTTGATTTTTCGCGCGGAGGGGCGATATACAGAGGTGTCGCCCAGAACCTGAGCCGGTTGCCCCGCAGGCGTGCATCAAATCCGGCGGCACGGCAACCGGTCTGTCGCTCCCACCCCAACCATCAGACAGGAGGCCCGCCATGCGAAGGGTTGCCAGGATTCTATCTGCTCTGGCCGTCATTTCGATCATCTCGTGCGTTACGATCAACATCTATTTCCCGGCTGAAGAAGTCCGCAGCGCCGCCGACAAAATCGTGCATGAGGTCTGGGGAGAGCAAAGCGGCGCCCCCGATGCGCCCCAATCCGCGCCCCCCGCCGAGGGCGGCAAGACCAGCGGCTTGATCCGCTCCCTGTTCGAGGTCCGATCGGCCTGCGCCGCCCAGGATATCGACGTCAGCACACCCGCTATCCGGGCCATCAAAAATACGATGAAGCAGCGTTCCCAGGAGCTTTTTGTGTTCCTCGATTCCGGTCACGTGGGCATCGGCAGCGACGGTCTGCTCAAGGTGCGCAGCACCGACAATCTCGACCTGAAATCACGCGGCGCCGTCACCCGCCTGGTTGCCGCTGAAAACGCCGATCGCCTCCAACTCTACAAGGAAATCGCCACCGCCAACGGCTTTGCCGACAAGGCCGGCGAGGTTCAGGCCATTTTTGCCGACTCGTGGCGGGATCAGGCCAGGCCCGGCTGGTACCTCGAGAATCCGGGCGGCGGCTGGCGGCAGAAATAAACCGAGCTACGCACCGCTTTCAGCAGGCCCCAACACCCGGCGCACCGACAGACCGATTTTCTCCAGCGAGTATGGTTTACGAACGTATTCGGATACCCCCAGCTCGATGGCGGCCTTGACGCGATCGGTTTCCGAAAAGCCGCTGGCAATCACGGCTTTCTGATCCGGATGGAGGCTTTTGATCTGCTGATAGGTCTCGAGGCCATCGATCCCCGGGTCCATGATCATGTCCAGCAGCACCAGATCCACCGGATTTTCCGCCACGTAATCCACCGCCTCCAACCCGTTGGCGGCCGTGCTGACGGTGTACCCCAGCTTTTCGAGCATCATCGTGGCAATCTGGCGCTGCTCCGGCATATCGTCCACCACCAGGATGGACTCACCCTGGCCGAGGTAATCCTCCAGGTTGTAGGAGCGGTCGACTTCGGCGATGGCTTGGCGCGTCACCGGCAGGTAGAGTTTGAAGGCCGTCCCCTGCCCCTCCACGCTCTGAACGTCGATGTACCCGTGGTGATCCTTGACGGTACCCCAGACGACGGCCATTCCCAGCCCCGTACCGCTGCGGCCCATTGTTTTTTTGGTGTAAAACGGTTCAAAAATTCTTTCGATGTTTTCGGGGGCAATGCCGATGCCGTTATCGCGAACCTCCAATACCACGTATTCGCCCTCTTCGACCGAATCGTAACCGCGGAAGGGCCGATCCACGTATGTGTTGGCCGTGGCGACCTCGATGGTGCCGCCATGGGGCATCGCCTCGGCGGCGTTGGACACCAGATTCATCAAGGCTTTGGCGAGGTGCATCGGAGACCCGGAAATCGGCAGCGGGCGCGCCTCCAGGCGTGTCAGCGTTTTCACCTCGGGGTGATAATACTGCAGCTTCTGATATTCGGGGCTTTTCAGGTACTCCTGAACGATGTCGTTCAGATTGACCGCACGTTTGTCGGGAACCGCGCGCCGGGCCAGGTAGAGCAGATCCTGGACGATGGCTGCAGCTTTTTCACCGGATTTCTTGATGGTCAGGATCCCCGAGCGCATCGGGCTTTCTTCGGGCACCTCCATGAGCAACAAATCCGGGTAGCCGACGATTCCTGACAGGATGTTGTTCAGGTCGTGGGCCACACCCCCTGCCAGGGTGCCCAGCGCCTCCATTTTTTCCGCGCGCTGCAGCCGAACCTCAAGCTGGGCACGCGCCTCCTCCGCCCGGATACGCTCGTCGATCTCGGCCTTCAGCTCCCGGTTTTTTTCCGCGATTTCTTCCTCTTTCTTGCGGGCCTCAATAATCCGGGTGTGCAGCACCCGGTTCTGGGTGACCACCAGGACCATGTACCCCAGGGCGCCCATAACCACCACGGCCAGCAACGCCATGGCCAGCAGAAGGGTGCGCGGCGATGTTTTACCGAAAATTTCGTCCAGCTGCCAGATTTCAAACAGGGTGAAAGGCGTTCCATTGACCGCGGCCTGCAGCATGACGGTTTCACCGCTTTCCCGCTGGCGCTGCAAAAGCGCACTGAAGTGCTGCTCATCCAGAAAAACGCCCCGTTCTTCAGGCCGGTTGAAGACCTCCTCATCCGCCTGTATCAGAACATGGTCGCGGCTGTAGACAATCCCGGTGTGCTTTACCGACGCCGAGGGGGGCGTCAGAAAGTGGCTGAAAACGTTTTGCGGGATCAGCCAGGCGACGATCTGGCCGCTGTAGTTTCCTTTGAAAAAAAAAGGTGCGGTGTAAACGACTTCGGGCCAAATGCGCTTGTGGTCAAAATTAAGAAAAAAGCCTTCGGGGCGTGCCGTAAAAACCCGTTTTGCATGCGCCGGCAGCTCCTGCTGAAACCCCGGCGGATCGGTGTCGATCAGCGGGTGGCCCTCGTGGTCCAGAAAGACAAGACGGGCGAATATGGGCTGGGTGTTGAGATTTTTCTGATCGACGAACGTTCGAAAGGCGCCGCCCAGGGCCCGCAGGGTTGACCGCAGACCGTACTCCATGGACATTCCCAAGGCCTTGTTTTCAAAAAAAAGGTCGATTTTTCCGCTGAAAGCCAGGCCGCGGACTTCCTTGCGGAGGGTTTCAGAAAAATAGCGCAGATCGGTGGCGCGCTTGTCCATCTCCTGGCTGATCAGCCGGATGGATGTCTCACGCAGTTTTTTGTGGGAAAGGAAGTTGGTGTATAAGACAAAGCCGATGTAACCGGCCAGGGCAACGGCGGTGACCAGCAGGAAAATGCTCTCTCTTTTGCGGGTGATTCGTCTGTGCAGCAGCATGGCGGTAAAACCGGGAACAGGATTTTTTAATCTAAGCTGAAAAATTCCGGAAAATACACCTCCACCCCCGGATAGTACTTGTCGACCAGTTGCATGTAGGTACCGTCCTTTTGGATGCGGTCCAAAAAGGCGTTGAAGCGGCTCAAAAGCTCTGGCGAGGTTTTGGGAAACCCGACCCCCATGGTCTGCGGCAGTGAGAGCGGACCGATCACTTTAATTTTTCCCGACCATTTTTCCAGCGCGATGAGCGAATCGGGCACGTCCAGCAGGCTGGTTTCGGCGCTGCCGTTGATTACCGCCGGGGCAAATTCGTTCATTTTAAGCGGCAGCGGCACCAAAGTGGCGCCGATATTGTTCAGCCCGTAGAGACCGGGGTCCAGGCATGTGCCGGGCATGCACAAAACGCTGACACCCGCGAGCAGGGCCTTGACCTGGGCGATGTCCTGGTTCAAATCGCCGCTGGGCGTGATGGGCTGCAGCGCCGAATCGGCCCTTGCGATCAGCCAGACACCGCTCGGAAAGGTAGGACGGGAATAATCGAACAGCTTCTGGCGCCATGGCAGAATGGTCAGACCGTTGGCAATCAGGTCGCCCTTGACCGGCGCGGTCCCGGTAATTCTGACGTCCTCGCCGCTAACCGCGAACTCCTGGCCGATCAGGTCGCTGATGACGGTTTTCCAGGAGGATCGCACAAAAACATAGCGGACCCCCAACTCCCGGGCGAACTCCTGGATCAGGTCGCAGCTGAACCCGTCGCCGCTGCCGGTGACAAACTTGGCGTAGGGCACGCCGATGTGGCGCAGCTCGCCGCGCTTTAAAATTTCCGGCAGATCCCCGGCCGCAGGGGCGGCGGCAGCGTTTACGGGCAGCGCGAGTAGAAACCAAAGAACCCAAAACAAAGAGCAGGACACCCGCAGCATGACTTTTCTCCTCGGAAATGGCGGGGAATGGCGGCCGATCGTTGGCGCAGGCCAAACAACACGGCCTAAAAGCTCATATCGGCTGGAAACGGGCCAAACTGAGCCCGAATCCGGGTTGAATCGCGGTCAAGGAGCGCCACCGGCATTTTAGGTGGCGATGTGCGCCGGGGCAAATCGGGAGTCGTCGGCGCGCGGCGGGACCGCATCTCCTCACGCGCCAACGTATCGGTCGCCTGTTTATAGAAAGTCCAAAATTTTTGCAAGGTTTCCGGCGCGTTCGCGAGCCTATCCTCGCATGTGGCCGTAGAGATCGAACATGGCCGCCGCCAGACCCTCAACCTGCTCCCGGTTGTGAAACAGGTGGGTGGAGATACGCACGGCGTAGGTGTCATCCAGGTCATCCTGAAACAACCTGAAGTTGGTGTAGCGCACCTGGTAGCCGTATTTGTCCTCAAGCCGCTGGACGTAGGTGGTCAGCTTGGCCCCGTCGGTGAGGTCCTCAAAGGGGTTAAAGCTCGTCAGGCCGCTGGCGAATTCAGGCGTGTCCGGACAGAAAAAAGTCCCCTGGCGGTCGAATTTTTTTCGCAGCGCCTTTTTCAGGTGGCCGCTCAGTCCACAAACATAGGCCTCGATCCGCTCGCGGCCGATCCGCTCCCACATATTGCAGGCATCCACCATCGCCAGCTGGGCGGGAATGTTGGCCTGCCCCCGGTACTGCATGGCGTAGGCGATGTCGTATTGTCCCCGCAGGTTGCCCTTCGGCTGGGCCAGGAAGGTGTAGGTGGAGCAGTTCTGGGGCCAGAATTGCGGCAGGTTCTCGCCGTGGTTGCGCATGTAGAGAATGCCGGTGGCACCGGGGCCGCACTGCCACTTGTGGCCGGCCCCGGCATAAAAGTCGCAGCCCATGTCGTGAAAATCCAGTGTGATCATGCCGGGGGCATGCGCCCCGTCCACAATTGAGATCAAACCGTTTTCCCTGGCAAACCGGCAGAGTTCCTTGGCCGGCAGCCGGGTGCCGGTTTTGTAGGTGATATGGGAGAATACGATGGCCTTGGTGCGCCTGGAAATTTTACGGGCAAACGGCACGATGAACTGGCGCGCGTTGCGGACGCCCAGCACCGGTATTTCCACCTCGGTGAGCACCACCCCGAAGCGATCCTGGAGAACGTTAAGCGGCGAGAGGGCCCCGATGTGCTCGTGGTGGGTCAGCAGAATTTCATCGCCGGCATTGAATTCCAGGCCGTTGAGAATGGCGTCCATGCCATCGGTGGTATTGCGCGAAAGGCAGATTTCATCGGGGTTGCAGCCGAACTGCGAAGCCAGCTCGGCCCGCTGGTCCGGCAGACCGAAGGTTGCGCCGAGCTCGCTTTCAAAAGTGCGTGGACGCGACGCCGCCAATTGGTTATACTCCACGTAATTCTCCAACACCCTGCGGGGCATCGCCCCGGTGGTGCCGATATTCATATAGACGACGTCTGGATCGAGGATGAATTCCTGCCGGATGCTTTCCCAGAATTGGTTTTCCGGCGGGAAAACGGGTTTTGCACGATCTTTTTTGGCGGCCAGGGCGATGTCGGGAAGCGCGATCGCTGTCGCCCCCCCGAAGGCGGCACAGCCCGCCAGCTTGATAAAACCTCGCCGCGTGAGGCCGTCGCCGGGTTTTGGACCATTCTTGATTTCAGTCACCTTTCCTCCTTTTTCAAGGCCCGACAGCCCTGATTGAGTGAATAAAAAATGGGTTCGGGGCTTCAAATTTTGATGGGTCGGTAAAAAACAAAAATTCGAGGTGGTGGTGTAGAAAGTTCAAATCTGATTTACGGTGCGATGGGGTTGCGGGACTATCACCCTGAGGGTTTGGATTTCTTTGATTTTCATCGTCCGGCGGGATCGAAGACTGTAGGTGGGTGGAAATTTTTTTCGCCATTTCGAGTTGATACCGTCTTTTGGTCCGCCACCCAACTGAGCGGGACGGCCTGCCATGCAATGCCCGAAGTGCCAGAGCACGTCTTCCGATGACGCCCATTTCTGCAGCCGCTGCGGGGCCCGCCTAACAGGCGGCCCCCATCGGCACGGCATCCGGTGGGGGCTGATCGGCGGGGTCGTTTTATGCGCCGGCATGGCGGCCCTGATCCTCTACGCCCTTTCGGGAATGGGCCTTTTTCCCCCTCCCCCCCGCCCCCCCGGTGGGACGGTGGCCGGTTTTTCCTCTCCCGCCCCCTCTTCCGACACGATCCGCCGCCGGCCGACGCGGCCGCCTGAAGCGGCCCGGGCGGCCGAAGACTTCAAACCCTTTTACGGCCGGGTGATGCTACGGGATATTGCCGGTGGGGTGCTGCTCCAGACGCCGGTGTTGATTGTGGTCGGCGGCTGGGTGGCGCTGCCGGCCGCGGCAGTGATCGGGGCCTACGACTGGGTCCTCGAGCTTGATGATCAGACCGCTTTCCCGATCGAGGGCGGCGTCCTGTTCGACAGTGACGACATCGGTTTGTGGCGCATCAGCGGTGATGTCAAAATCCCGGGCAGCCGGCTGGCCGCCTGGCAGACGGACCAACCGGCAATGTGGCGGCCGCTGGCGGGCGGCGCCGGCCAGACTGCGGCACTGCAGGCAGCGGAGTGTGTGCGCCAGGGACACTTTTTGAAATGCGCCCTGGGCGACGTGCAAAACCAGGCGGGGGTTTTGGTGCAGGCCGGTCGGATTGTCGGCTGGACTTTCGCGGATGGCGACCGCCACGCATATCTCTGGCACGGTCCGGACAGCGACTGGCTGCAGCCTGAGTTTCAGGTGGCCGATCATTACCGGCTGACGTTCGCCGGCAGCCGGGAGGAAAGCTTTCTGAAGGCCCTGGCGCTTGAAAACAGAACCCACCCCGCGGCCGAGTTGGCTGAATGGGCCGAGGGCTTTACCCGCAAAAAGGTTTTACCGGCGCTGCAAACGCCGCCGAGCATTCGCCCGGAGCGGGTGATCGGCCGCATGCGCAGCCTGACAGACGACCTGCTGCAATCGGGGGCCGCGGTGGAGGTGACCAAAATCTGCGGGCCGCACATACTCCGTGAAGCGGGCAGTCTCGAGCTGCTCCTGGCGGTCGCGGACGCCACTTTCGAGGCTTACGGCTACATTGACGCAGTTCAGTTGGTGATGGCGGTGACCGACCACGACCTGTCCGGCGCCGATCAGGACCGGACCCGGCTCACGGCCTGGCACCGCCAGATTTACGACCGCCAGCTGGCGGATGCCCTCCAACCGGGGAGATTGGCGCAAGCCTGGGAATCCTACTTTTTGGCGGCCCAATTTATGCCGGAGGACCCTGCCGTTCATCTCTCGGCGGTCCACCTGGCCCTGGTCGCGGGCGACTGGCGGCAGGCTGAAACCCTGCTCGAAATGCGGTCCTATGCGGGTCCGTTCCGCCAGCAGGCCGCACGCCTGGCGGAGCAGATCGCGGAATTGAAAGCCATGGCGGGCAAGATCACGATCCGCTTCACCCCCGGCGCCAGCAACATCCCGGTCACCGCCGGCCTCGGGGGCGGGGTGCGCCAGCAGTTCATCATCGACACGGGGGCCACGCTGGTGACCGTCCCGGGTGCCGCCGCGGCGGCATTGGGGATTACGGTCGGTAGCGGCAGAACCCGCCGACGGATCGTCACCGCCGGCGGTGTCCGGTTCGCCCCGGAAATCGTCCTGCCCCAGGTTGAAATCGATGGTTGGGTCGTGCGCAATGTTCGCGCGCTGGTGCTGGATTTACCCGAACGACCGGGCTGGGGACTCCTCGGGTTGAATTACCTTCAGCGCTTTGACGCTGAGCTGCAATCGGAAAAAGGACTGCTCCTGCTGGCGCCCCGTTAGCAAAGCGCCCGCGGGCGGTTTTATCCAGAACGGACCGCGAACTGTTTGCGGCCCTGACCCTCACGGGTGTCGCCCGGCCCAGGCACAGGCCGCACCCGCCCGGCTTTGAAAATCACCCCCTGGTCGATGTCTTGGCCGGTGATAGTCTCAGCAGACGCCCCTGCGCGCCGGAGCGGCCGTCTTCCAGCAGCCAGATCAGGCCGTCAGGGCCTTCCTCCACCTCGCGGATGCGGGTGCCCATGTCAAACCGCTCGGCCTCACGGGCGCGCTCGCCGTCGAAGACGACGCGCACCAGGGAACGCGAGGAGAGACCGCCCATCAACCCGCTGCCCTGCCAGTCCGGAAACTGCTTCCCGCTGTAGATAATGAACCCGGATGGGGAGATCACCGGTGTCCAGGAGATCACCGGGGCGCGGAATTCCGGCCGGGTGTGGTGGTCGGGGATGGGGAGGCCGCTGTAATGGTCACCGTCGGAGACGATCGGGTAGCCGTAGTTGACGCCCTTCTCGATCAGGTTGAGCTCGTCTCCGCCCCTGGGCCCCATCTCATGCACCCACAGGCGGCCGTCCGCATCGAAGGCGATGCCCAGCGGGTTGCGGTGCCCCAGGGACCAGATCTGCGCGCTGACGCCGCCTTTGTCCGCAAACGGGTTGTCGGCCGGCACACGGCCATCGTCCGTGAGACGGATGATCTTGCCGAGGGTGGCCTGCAGGTCCTGGGCCGGATCGAACTTCTGCCGCTCACCGGAGGTGATCCACAGCATCCCGCCCCGATCAAAGGCGATCCGGTGGCCGTAATGCCCCTGCCCGGACACCTTGGGCTCCTGGCGCCAGACGACCTGTAGATCTTCGAGCCGGCCGCCGCCGACCGGATCCAACACCAGCCGCGCGCGCGCCACGGCGGCACCGGCGCCGCCTGAGCCGACCTCCGCGTAGCTGAGGTAGACAAGATCATTTGCCGCGAACTGCGGATGCAGCACCACATCGCCCAGACCGCCCTGGCCGCCATAGGCGACCTCCGGCACGCCGGATATCTCGCCGCTCGCCCGCTTGTCGAAATCATAGAGTTTGAGCTTGCCCGGCTTCTCGGTCACCAGCAGGCGCCCGTCGGGCAGAAAGGTCATCGCCCAGGGCTGGTCGAAGCGCGCGACGGCCTGCACCTCGAAGGGTTTACCCGCAACCGCGAGGGCCCCACGGGTTTCTTCGGCGGCACTCCCGCCGCCGGCCCAAAAACCGAAGACAAGCGC
This sequence comes from Desulfobacterales bacterium, assembly GCA_049284575.1. Lineage (GTDB taxonomy): Bacteria > Desulfobacterota > Desulfobacteria > Desulfobacterales > JAABRJ01 > JAABRJ01. The sequence continues at coordinate 7,011 of JBAPYE010000089.1, read as the reverse complement.
CGCACACGCGGCGCCAAGCAGATGGTTGGCCATGATGCGCTCCTTTCATTGATAGCATAAGGTTGATGGGCTCCATTGGGGTGAAACCGCATGGCGGCGCGCCCGGTTCCAAGGCTTTCGGGAACCCCGAAGGCCGGACATCGTTTCACAGGCTGCAGTCTGACATTACCCAGGCAATTTACCAAAATCAAACCTTTTGAACCGAAGAATATCTTGATTTTTCAAAAAGGGGCCTGATGGGCCTTCGACAGCCGGGACCGGTGCAAAGATCCCACCGGCGAGGCTGGACCCCGACGCCCCGCGGCAGAAATTCCTGTTGACTGCCCCGGGGCTGGAAGGTAGATTTGTCGAAACCGTTCAGGCGCTGCGCGGAGCCCAAAGGGGACCCCGGGTGAATCGGGAACGGAGCCGCAGCAGATCCAACCCGGGGTTTTTTTCCGATGCGATCCGTTCTTAAAATCATAATCGGGGCCATTCTGACCCTCACGACCCCCCAAGCGGCCACCGCGGCGACGGTCATCGACCAGATGGGCCGCAGCGTCGAGGTCCCGGACGACCCCCGGCGGGTTGTGGCGCTGGCGCCGAGCATCACCGAGATTGTCTTTGCACTGGGGTGCGAAGACCGGCTGGCGGGGGCGACCCGCTTCAGCAACTTCCCCCCCGCGGCCAAGCGCCTGCCCCGGGTGGGCTCCTATGTCCACCTGGATCTGGAACGGATCGTCGCCCTCTCGCCGGATTTATGCATCGCCGTCAAGGACGGCAACCCCAAGGCCGTCATCCAGCGTCTGGAGGCGCTGCAGATCCCCGTATACGCCGTCAATCCCATCAACTTGGGGGCCGTCGGCGACACCATCCTGGAAGTCGGCCAACTCCTGAACGCCCGCCAACCGGCGGAACGCCTGGTGGCCGAAATGAACGCCCGCATCGAGGCCGTCAAAGTCCAGGTGGCCGGCAGCAGCAGCCGTCCGCGGGTATTTTTCCAGATCGGGATTTCCCCGATCGTATCCGTCGGCAGCGAGACCTTCATTCACGAATTGATCACCATGGCCGGCGGAACCAACGTGACCGCCGGCGCGGTCCCCTACCCGCGCTTCAGCCGGGAGGAGATCTTCGCCCTGGCCCCGGAAATTTTGATCATCACCTCCATGGACCGCAACCAAAGCTTCCTCGAGGCCAAGATCGAGTGGCAGCAGTGGCCCGAAATTCCCGCCATCCGCGACCAGCGCATCCACCTCGTGGATTCCGACCTTTTCGACCGCGCCTCGCCGCGGCTGGTGGACGGCCTGGAGCTGCTGGTAGGACTGCTCCATCCGCACCCGGCGCAAGCAGCCCCATGAGCCCCGGCCCGCGACCGGTTTTAAGACGTTTGGCGCTCGTCTCACTGCCGCTGCTGCTGGCATTGCTGACAGCCATTTTTCTCGGCCTGGGATTCGGCGTCACCGGCAGCGGGTTGCGGGCCATCTGGGAGGCGCTGCTGGCCCTGGATGTTTCCAACGTTGTCCAGCAGACCATCGTCTGGCGCATTCGCCTGCCGCGCGTTCTGCTGGCCGCGGAGGTCGGGGCAACCCTGTCGCTGGGCGGTCTGGTTTTTCAGGCGCTTTTGCGAAATCCCCTGGCAGAGCCATACATCCTGGGGATTTCGGGGGGCTCGGCGGTGGGCGCGATCAGCGGGATCCTGCTGGGCCTGCCGCGTTTTCCGGGGGTCAGCGCCACCGCCTTCGCGGGCAGCATGGCCACCCTGGCCTTGGTCCTGATGCTCTCCTCGGGCCGCCACATCCTCAAAAAAGACACCCTGCTTCTGGCCGGGGTAATGGTCAACGCGTTTTGTTCGGCCATGATCCTTTTTCTGATCTCGCTGACCCAGGATTCCCGCCTGCACAACATCATCTTCTGGCTGATGGGCGACCTTTCGCTCTCGGACATGGGCCAGGTTCAGATTCTGGCGCTGCTCCTGGCTCCCTGCTTCGTCCTGGTCTTTCTGCTGTCGCACGCCATGAACCTCCTGCTGATGGGCAAGGAGACCGCCATGGTGCTCGGGGTCAACATCAAGCTGGTCACGCTGACGCTGCTGGTGGCCACCTCGTTTATGATCAGCGCCACCGTCGCCCAGTGCGGCCTGCTGGGCTTCGTGGGGCTCGTCATTCCGCACCTGCTGCGGCTGGTGTTGGGGCCGGATCACCGCATCCTGGTTCCGGCCTGCATCCTGGGGGGCGCCACCTACATGGTGGGCTGCGACCTTCTGGCGCGAATCGTGCCGCGCCACGGCGAGCTGCCGGTGGGCGTGATCACCGCGATGATCGGGGCCCCGCTGTTTATCTTTCTACTGCGGAGGTCCGGTCAATGACCCCCGCCGTCGTCGCCCGGGACCTGCGACATGCCTACGGACCCGAAACGGTCCTGCGGGGCCTGTCGTTCGAGGTCCACGAGGGGGAATTTTTCATCATCATCGGCCCCAACGGCTCGGGCAAGACCACCCTGCTGAAGATTCTGGCCGGAATCGACCGCTCCTTCCAGGGCAGCGTCGCGCTGCTGCAGCGCCCGCTGCAATCCTACACCCGCCGCGAACTGGCCCGGCAGCTGGCGTTGGTGCCGCAGCTGGCGACGGAATCCTTTCCCTTCAGCGTCCAGGAGGTCCTGCTGATGGGGCGTGCGCCCCATATGGGCCTGCTGGGGCTGGAAAGCCGAAACGACCGCCACATCGCCGAACAGGCCATGCGCTTCACCGGGGTGTCCCACCTCGGCCGCCGCAAGCTCGACCAGCTCAGCGGCGGGGAGCGCCAGCGGGTCTTCCTGGCCCGCGCGGTGTGTCAGGAGCCGGCCGTCATCCTGCTGGACGAACCCACCGCCGCACTGGACCTCGCCCACCAGATCCGCGTCATGGACCTCATGTCCCGCCTCCGCGAGGAAAAGGGCGTCACCATCCTCATGGTCTCCCACGACATCAACCTGGCGGCCATGTATGCCGACCGCCTGATGCTGCTGAAAGACGGCACCCGGGTGGCGATCGGCCCCCCCCAGGAAATCGTCACCTATCAAAATATCGAGCGCACCTACGGATGCCGTGTGCTGGTGGGGGATAACCCGCTGGGCGGCTATCCCCAGATCACCCCGGTTCCGGGCAGATTTCTGCAAGCCGCCGGCGGACCGGCCGATCCGGACCCCGACGGGAAATAGCCGGAATCCCGGCCGGCGGCAGGCGCGGCGAGAATGTCCCCCTGGGGTTCAATAAGCCATTGACTTCAGGCATTTCTTGGCATATGCAGACCTGAAATAGGTTCAGGTGCTGTTGTCAGCTTAATAGGGAACCCCGTGTGAATCGGGGACGGGCCCGCCGCTGTAACCCAGCCGGTCTTGAATGCCAGGACGGGAACCTTTTCGGCAGGTGCATGCCACTGTCCCGCGAGAGCGGGGTGGGAAGGCGGCCGGAAAGGCTGGGAAGTCAGAAGACCTGCCTGAACCGCAGGGCCAAACCTTCGTGGACAGAGGGTGCCTGAGGATTCTGAGGATAAAACGGGAAATCCCGGATCGAAATCGTTTCGATCCGGTTTTTTTTTGCCATCGGCCCCTCTGCCACACCACCACCCGAGGAGGAAGGACAATGAAACGGTTGGCAGTCATTTTGGCAGTTTGGGCGCTGGCGGCATTCGTCGGCTCGGTACCAGCCGCGGCGCAGGACCGGTCGGCGACCATGGCGGAAGTCGTGGTGACCGCGACCCGCACCGAAACAGCTCTCGACAAGGTCGGCGGCAGCGCGGTGTCTGTGGTCACGGCGGCGGATATCGAAGCCGCCAAGCAGACGCGCGTCGCGGAAGCGCTCAAGGGGATACCCGGCATCGACGTCGTGACCAGCGGCGGTCCGGGGTCACCCACCTCGGTCTTCATCCGGGGCGGAGACTCCAAAAACACGCTGGTGCTGGTGGACGGGATCATGTTCAACGACCCCTCTTCGCCCAACCGTTCCGCTAATCTCGCCAACCTGACGCTCGACAATATCGAGCGCATCGAGGTCGTCCGCGGCCCCCTCAGCGCCCTTTACGGCAGCAACGCCACCGGCGGTGTGATCAATATCATCACCAAAAAGGGCAGCGGCCGACCGACCGCACACGCCGGCGCGGAATACGGCTCCTACGACACCTGGAAAGTCTTCGGCGACGCCTCCGGTCAGTTGAAAAAATTCAATTTTTCGCTGGCGGCCGCCAGAACCGAAACCGACGGCTTTTCGGCGGCTAACGACCGCAACTCGGATATCCCGCGGGGCGGCAACACCGCCGAGGACGACGGCTGGGAGAATACCACCGTGTCGGGAAAATTCGGCCTCGACATCACCGACAACTTCGACGTCAATGCCGTTGTCCGCTACATCGATTCAAGCGCTGATATCGACGATTTCAACGGGTTTGCCGCCGACCGCTGGAGTTTCGACACGTTCCCGGCAACGCTCGAACCAGGCGGCCCCAAGCGGCAGAAAACCGAGAGCGACCAGCTTTTCTACCAGTTCAACGTGCACAACTTTTTTTGGGACCGGCAGGTGGAATCCAATTTTTTCTACAAGGGCGCCGACCAGGACAACCAAACGTATGACGCCGACGACAACCGCATCAACGATCTCGAGGGGCGCACCACCGAAGCCGGCTGGCAGGGCAGCCTGATGATCGGCGAGATCAACACGCTTTCACTCGGCTACACCTACTTCGAGGAAAAGCTGGAGGAAAACGACAGCGACCAGAAAGAGGCCGACATCAACAGCTACTGGGTCAGCGATCAACTCTTTCTGCTGGACGACAGTCTGGTGCTCGTGGGCGGCGTCCGGGTTGATGACCACAGCCGCTTCGGCACCGAAACCACCTGGCAGGTGGCCCCCTCCTATCTCATCCAAAAGACCGACACCACCCTCAAAGCCAGCTACGGCACAGGCTTTCGCGCACCGTCGCTGTATGAACTGTTTGCCGAACCCATCGGGACCGGGCCCTTCAGGTTTAGGGGCGGAAACAAAGACCTCGACGCCGAGAAAAGCCGCGGCTGGGATGCCGGCTTCGAGCAGCGCGTGTTCGACGGCAGCGTGAAATTCGGAGCCACCTATTTTGCCACCCGCTACAAGGACAAGATCGAATTCGTCCTTGACCCGGCAATCACCGAATTCACCTATGCAAACCTGGATGGCACCACGAAAACAAAAGGCGTTGAAACCTTTGCGGAGTGGTCGCCGATCGCGACGCTTTCACTGCTGCTCAACTACACCTACACCGACACCGAGGACCCGGACGGGGAGGAACTGGTGCGACGGCCCAAAAACAAGATCCAGTTCAACACCCGCTACCGTTTTCGCGAGCGGCTGAACCTCAACCTGGACGTCTATTGGGTCGACGAGCGCAAAACCATCGCTTCGGCAGTCGATGCGGACGGTAACCGGGTCGAAGACCTGGACGCCTACTACCTGGTCAACCTCGCCGCGGCCTATGATATAAACGACCATGTGCAGCTCTATGGCCGGATTGACAACCTTTTCGACGAAAACTACGAGGAGGTCTGGAGCTACGCCACAGCAGGCCTGTCGGGCCACGCCGGCGTGAAATTCACCTTTTAAACCTGTTTTTCACGTCAGGGGCCATGAGCGGCTTTCGGTTTTCTTCTTTTGCGCCAAAAGGAGCGTTTCAGACATGTGGAAAATCTTTGTCAGCGGCGGGCCGGTCATGTATCCGCTGCTGGCCTGTTCGATCATCGTGCTGACCGTTATTTTCGAACGGACTTTTTTCTGGATCAGGCTCGGCATGCGTCGCAATCCGCGCCTTGTGGACGAGATTTTGGAGTTGAGCCGGCGGGCGGATTGGGACACCATCCGCGAGCGGGTGGCGGGCTCCAAAGACTATGTCGTCAAAATTCTGGTCACGGGCATCGTTCACCGCGAATTTTCCCTGGCCAAGGCGATGGAGTCGGCGGCAATGGAGGAAATCGAGGGCATGCGGCGCTTCATGCGCGTCATGGACACGATGATCACCGTGGCGCCGCTGCTGGGAATCTTCGGGACGGTGCTGGGGATCATCTCCTCTTTTGAAATGCTGGGTGCCGCGGGGATCGAGCACCCGGAGACAGTCACCACCGGAATCGCCCAGGCGCTGATCACCACCGCCGCCGGGCTGGGGATCGCCATTTTGACGGTCTTTCCCTTCAACTACTTCAACTCGCGGGTCGAGGCGGCCGCCCTGACCGTCGAGAAATACGCCACCAGCCTGGAAGTCGTGTTCGAAAGGCTGGGCACCGGCGGTGCCGGCGGTCATTTGCCGGCAGCAGATGGCCCCCATGAAACTGCATCTTAAGCAACCCAAAGCGCGCATCGAGATGCTGCCGCTGATCGACATCGTGTTTCTGCTGCTCGTCTTCTTTATCTACGCGATGCTCTCCATGGCGGTGCACCACAGCATGCCGGTCAAGCTCCCGGCCTCCGCCACAGCGGCGCCCGACAAAGAAAGCGCGCTGTCGGTGACCGTCAAGGCCGACGGCAGCCTGTTCATCGATCAGACCCCCGTCACGCTCGCCGATCTTTCCCAGCGGTTGAAGGAAAGAATTCAGCCCGGCGAAACTCCCGGGGTTCTGGTGTTTGGCGACCGCAGCCTGCCCTACCAGAGCCTTTTTCAGGTGCTGGACCACATCCGGCTGGCCGGCATCGACCGCATTTCACTGCAGGCCGAAGCGGAACCGGTTCAATGAAGCGCCTGCTCTGGGCCGCACTCCTGTCGGCCGGCGTGCACGCCGCGGCGCTCTGGTTTGCCCCCGGGAAGCAGCTGCACCCGCCGGCCCTGGGCGGCTCCCAGGCGCCGATCATGGTGTCGCTGGCCTACACAGGTGCAGAAAAAAAGGCGGCCAGCGCGGCCAAGCCGACAACGATTGCGGTCAGCGAAAGAAACGTGCCGCCGCCACAGCCAAAGTCTGAATCGAAACCCAAACCACCGCAGCCGGCAGCGGCGGTTGAAAAGGCGGCCCCTGCCAAAAAGACGCCGCCGCGCATACCCCCAC
>JBAPYE010000088.1:0-5097 GCA_049284575.1 Desulfobacterales bacterium | reverse complement strand
GGTTCAACTCATGGGGGAGGGGTTTTATGCATTGTTGAAATTCCACAAAGACGGTCCCCTTCCCGGCGCGATGGCGCCCACGACCTTCGGTCAGCGCTTCTATGGCCACATGGACTATCAGCAAATGGCAACGATGGTGGATCTCTTGCGCAACGAGAAGCCCATAAGATTTGGTTGGTATGAACAAAATCCCAATCTCTTTCACCTCATGACGGGCGAGGAGCCTGTGGGCGAAGGTGACGGCATCCTGGCTGAAAATGCATCGTAAAGCGCTCACGTCTGTTTTGAGGTTGCCGCGCCCGCCAGGGGACGAAGGGCGTTTCCGGGAATGAAATCGCAGGCTGGCGACCGAACGACCTTTTTGGACACGCTCTCAGGTGCTGTTCCTCTCTGGTGAGAAAAAATCGCGCAGCATATGTTAAACCGGTTCATCAAAGCCCCACAGCTCGGGCTCCTGCGCCATCAGATCTTGAGCCATGGCCGCCCCCAAACTTCGGTAAGCCTCGAACTGCGCCTCGCTGAAAAACTGGTCTGCCGTGGACTCCTGGGGAAACGCGGGGTGTTCCTTCTGGAATTTGCGGAGGGGCTCCGCGTCCCCGGCCGTCACCGAGGATTTGCACAGCAGCAGCGCCCCGCGGCACGCCTTGCGCGAAATGGTTTTGGGATAGTGGATGGTGCCGCGAACAAAATGGGTGCGGGTTTGCCCTTTTTCATCGGGTAACAGGGGGGCGAGGTCGATTTCGACCCGGATCCCCAGATCGACTTCAGCGTAGCGCAGGGCGTTCATCAGGGAACCGAACCCATAGGAGGGGTCGCACTCCGCATCCACCACCACGATCAGCCCGCAGCGGCGCTGCAGCAGTGGCACGATGGCCAGATTGTCCCCCGTATGGCCCCCGTCGGAGAGATGGACCAGGCGGTGGCGGACATCCCCCATCCCCAGAATCTCCATGAGCATGTACCAGGGCCAGAAGACGACGTTTTCCCGCCGGTGGACCGCCGCGCCCCCGCGGTAGGCCGGATTTTCCAGCCACTGCCCCAAACGAATATTGAAAAGGGTCGATGCGAAGGACTGCGCAAAGTAACTCCCCGCCCCCATGGCGGAGTCGGCCGCCGCGCCCGATATGGTCATGGCGCGTGCCAGCTTGGTGCCGCCTGAACGATAGAAACCGGTGTCGACAAAGCCGGTCGCCTCGGAACCGCAGAAGAGTTTGGAGAAGATGAAGATATCCGACTTGCGGCTGCGGACCCGCATGTCGCGATCGGTCGTGAGATTGAGGCAGGTGGAAATCAAATGGTAGGGGGCCGCGGTGGCCGCACCGGGAAATGGCGCCGTGTCAACCATCGCCGGGTCCGCCGGTTTCAGCCGCGCCAGCCAACTGCTTTTAGCCACCGTCCGCTGCTGAAAGACTTCCGTGGGGGCGGTACTTTTATCGCTGCGCTGTCCGTCGCGTTTCTCATCGGGCTTCCCGCTGAGTATCCCGTGGAGTTCCTGAAGCCGCATCTCGCCGTTGTCCCGTTTGATTTCAAGGGGCACGTTTTTGGCTTCACTGACGGGGCCTTCGGTCTGCAGGAAGGCCTCCACCAGCCGGTCGCGGTAAAAGTAATGCAGGGAGAGTTTGTTGGCGTCCATGAGGCATCCCAACGCAAGCAGAATTCCCCCCAGAACGGCGGCAGCGGCGAGATAGGCCCCCCAGCCGGGATCGGGCGCGCCGCACCAGGCCAGCAGCGAGACCACCGAGGCCAGGGCCAGCACCAGGGCCGCCAGCAGAAAGACGACGACGGCCGCTCCCAGGGCCGTTTTCTGCACAAAGCCCCCGGCTTTCCGAATCCAGCCGACGATTTTTTGCATCTGATCACGGCCCTGCGCGGCCTCCTTCCGATTCCGCAGCCAGGCCAGCAGCCCGGATGCGACCGCACCGAGAAAACCCAGACCGCCGACCGTCGTAACGGGGTTTTGGTTGAATTGTGACGAGCCAGCCACCTGAAGCACGGACAACCCCCAGGGCAGCAGAATGAGGACCACGGCAACCAAGAGGAAATAGAACCACAGCCCCTTGAGGGCGGAGAGGAACGAGCGGTTGGCCGGATTTGAGCGCAACACGGGGTGCTCCGAGGCCGAAACGCTCAGCACGGTATAGGCCAGCGTGGTCATGATGACCCCGCCCAGGAAAAAGGCCGGCATAAACAAAAGCGCATTGGTCCAATGGGTGGCGTGCGCAACCGCTGGCCCGAAGATCACAAAGCCGAACATCACCGCCTGAAACCCGCAAATCCACAGCGCCCGATGCTGACGCGACTCCGCCGGCGTGTCGCCGTCACGGTAAAACCAATCCAACGGGCACCCCCGGCTGGCAAAGTTCACGGCCGCGCCCAGCCCCAGCAGGAAAACACCGCCCACGGCGCCAGCGCCCGCAAGCGGCCCCAGGCCGCCGCCCGCCTCCCAGAGAACGGCCCAATAACCGTTGTTGCACGCCGGCACAACCCAGGGCAGATCCCCGCCCGCCGCTTCGATGACGGCGCCCACCAGGGTGGCTCCCAGCAAAAGAATCAGTCCAAAAAGGCTGATGGTTGCTGCCATGCCGCTGGAGACTGTTCCGATGGCGCGCAGCACGTCCCGGGAGAGCAGCCGCCGCTTGCGCACGAGGAATTCGCCGTAGGCGCGGAGATGGTCGACCACCATGGGGCCCGAAAGAAACGCGTGATGCGGGGACAAGGGGTTTTTCTCAAGACGGGAGGCGAAGGCGGTTTCAACCGCCGCCGTCGGCTCGAAATGGGGGCGGTCATCCCGGCCAAATACATATTGGTCCGGGTCCGGGCCGGCACCGGCTTTGGTTTTTCTCTTGAACGAGTGCAGGCTCGAGAGGGCCGCGCCGATATACCCGCCGCCGGAGACTGTGCAGAGGTAGTCGATCATCCGCAACTTGCCGGCGCCTATCAGGACCTGGATAAAACCGAGGTTCACCGTCGCCGATCGGATGCCGCCGCCGGAAAGCGCGAGACCGACCCAACTGCAGTCCGCATCGCCCCCCAGCCCCGCGAGCCGGCGCCGGCTGAGAAGGTAAGTCTTCTCCGCCTCCAAAACCGCGTTCAGTTTTTTCGCTATCGTCTTGTGGTTATTTTCGCCGGGCGCTTTGTCGGCCGCCGGTTCGCGGCGCCGCCGGGAGGTTAGCCGCGCGAATGCCCAGAAACTCGTTACGGCAATGACAACCGTCCAGAAAAAGCCCAGCAGCAAGAACTTGTTGAGCGCCGTCAGGCTCGCAGCCGCCACCGCCATGGCGCTGATGCGGCTGGGAGCGGCAATGAATTGGAACAGAAATAAATTTTCCACAACGTCGAAAAGGCCGGCTATGGTGGGCAGCAGCGCAGCCAAAAGCCACCACCGGTTGAGGGGAATGCCGGTAGCACGCAGCAAGAACACCACCGAACTGAAGCCGAAAACCGTGTAGGCCAGGATCAGCCAAAAGTCGACGCGGAGGCTTTTGCGGGCGCAGGCGGCAAGTGAGCCGGGTTCGTCAGGGTTCCCATCCGCGGCGCCGTCCGCTCTGCATTCGTTGGGGAGCGGTAGCGAACGCCAATCTACGACGATGTCCTGTGCCCGCTGGCGGGTGAAGGCCAGCTCCAGGTCGACGATGCCGGCCCGAGCCTTGCCCCCTTTCAGTGCCCGGTCGTACTGGAAGGTCAAACCGAAGAGCAGCACCAGTGTAGCGGCAGATAGGAGACAGACCAGCCCCGCAACCAGCGGGTGAACTTTATCCAGGAAAGTCGTAAGCGATGGTGAGGAATGTTCGTTTTTTGGGGTTCCCCCCGCGTCGTCAACCATGCTCTTCACCTCCGGAAAAAAGGTTTCTCAACACCAGGGTACCCGCTTGTCACCGAAACGAGCCGGCCCTTCTGAAACAGCTGCCGCTCATGGAATTTTTCCCCGATCTCGATGCTCTTGCGGTCAAAAAAGATCCGGTCTGGCGTAATGCTCAGGCAGAGACCCCGGTGCAGGGCCCGCGCATGGTCGCCCGCGTCGGAACGCCGGTAGCTGATGAAGATGTCAGGTATGATGGGCCCCTCGCGGGCTTGGGTGAGGGCAATAACGTTAATCTGGAAAGGTTGGGTTGGGGGGAATTCTGTTACAAGGCGGGAAAATTGTCAATGATCCTTAAGGGGTCGAGGTGTTTTTTGCCGCGGGATTTGAGCCTGTGCAAATTGTTGTTCTGAAACCATCATTGCCGGCCACCCCAGGGGCTGGGATTGTTCAAGGGCAATTCTTCCTCGTCTTTTCAATCCAACACGAATTCATAGGTGTTTACTGCGATGCGCATCGGTCATGTCAGAGGATTTCCAACTTTTCAGAAAAACCGTTTTTAACACATAATTAAGAAAAATTATACTTAATCGTATGTAATTAACTCCACAATTTCAATCATAACTTTATTGGCAGAAGTATTTAGAGAAATTTACTTGTTGAAATAATGCAAGAATTTTGAAGCTTAATCCATGGCACGTTTTTTGCTGCATTGGATTATAAATTTCATTCTCTTTGGTATCCCTCGATCTGCTCAGAAGTAATTTGAGCTCTGCTCCTCGCGATATTCCGATTTTAGGTAGTTATTACAAAGGGCCACGCCGCCTATTGCTTGATCTTGAAAAAACATTTTTTTCGAACGACTCTCCACTAAATAGATACTCTCCATTCCGATTACCTAACAGCGTGTTCAAAAAGGTCCTTTAACCGCAAGACGATGGGCCATCAGCTTGATCAAGGCGATGCGTATCATGTTCTCGCTGTCGATAGTCAGGTATTCATAGTCTTTGGATAGCCACAGGTAACGACCGAGTCAGCCGAGGGTTCGCTCCACTTGGCTGGCCATGGAAGCTGCGCTTGGTTTAGCTTTGCGCCCGTTAACAATGCGCACTTTTTTGGGTAATGCGTCGTGGAATTTTCTCCAGGTACCATCACGATGCCAATAGGAAATGGAATTTTCTTTTGCAGATACCGCCTGCCCATCGAAAGTCCAGGAAGATTCAGAACAGTGAATGACACAGGCAGTTTATAGACCATACAAGGGCAACAAGCCGTGAAGAAAATACCTATTTATAAGC
>JBAPYE010000087.1:0-4633 GCA_049284575.1 Desulfobacterales bacterium | reverse complement strand
AGCTGCGCTGCACGAAGTGGTGGGCGTCGCGCGGGTCGCGGCCCTGCAGAATAACCTCGATACCCCGGAAAAGCGTCCCGGAGCTCCAGGCGTTGACCACCTTGCCGCCCTCCACCTCGACTTCGATACGCAGGTGCCCCTCTATTCTCGTGATCGGATCGATGGTAATTCGTTTACCCATATTTTCTCCTTGTTCTACTTGCGGGGAATCCCTTTTTTACGATGGTCCGACCCTTACAAGGGCTCATAAAACGGGGTCATCTTGTCCCAGAAATTGGGTTCGCTGCAGCCCAGGCAGGGGTGGCCGGCTTCCACCGGCCAGCTGGTGCCGTCGTTGAACTTGGCGATCGGGCAGTTGTTGTAGGTTTCCGGACCGCGGCAGCCGACTTTGTAAAGGCAGTAGCCCATGGCGGCCTCCGGCGAGCCGAATTCCTCCACAAACTCCTCGTTTTCGAAGTGTGATCGTCGGGGGCACTGGTCGTGGATGGTTTTGCCATAGGCAAACAGCGGACGCCCCAGGTCGTCTACGGCCGGCAGCTTACCAAAAAGCAGGTAGTTGACGATGGTGCCGACGAAATTGATCGGGTTGGGGGGGCAGCCGGCAATGTTGATGGTCTTGATGCCGAGGACCTCGCCGACACCCTTCCAGCCGCCCAGGTTGGGGGCCGCCGCCTGAATACCGCCGAAACTGGAACACTGGCCGATGCAGACCACTGCGGCGGCCTGGGGGCAGACCTCTTTGGCGATTTCCAGGAAGGTCCGGCCGCCCATTTTGCCGTAACCGCCGTCGAATTTGGTCCCTACCGCGCCCTCGCAAACGCAGATGAATTTGCCCTTGTGCTTTTCAACGGCCGCGTGCAGCTGTTCTTCGGCCTGGCGGCCGGCGGCGGCCATGATGGTTTCGTGGTACTCCATGGAGAGCACTTCCAGCAGCAGCTCGTCGATCCAGGGATACATGGCCCGCAGGGTAGCTTCGCTGCAGCCCGTGCACTCCGCGAAGTGCAGCCAGATCACCGGCGGCCGCTGGCTGGGGGCCGCGAAAACTTGGGCCACTTTCGACACATAAGCGGCCGAAAGCCCCATGGTTGCGGTGAGGAACGTGCAGAATTTCATGAAGTCCCTTCGTGAGACGCCTTTGGCCTTGATCCTCGTATAAAAATTGTGTTCCTTTTCCATCTACACCTCCTTGATAAGGACCTAAAAACCTTAAAAATTGTTTCCAGCCTTCTCTTATGTCGGCAAATAAAATTTCGTCAAGTCAAAACTTGGCCGCCCGTCGGTCGGCCCGCCGGAGGCTTCCCAAAGCCGCCGGTCCGGGGGCCCGATTCCTGTCAATTTAATTCGGATCTAACAAAATTAAAAATGGTTGTCAAACAACTGAATTTCATTCGGACTGTCGCTTGCTCGCTGGCCGATCCCCCGCAGGGACCCGCCAGCGATTTTCGGTCTGAAGGGGCCGCTTGAAGGATCACAACAAAGGTATTGACCTCAAAAAAGGGCGATGCTATAGGGAACTGCTGAAATTAGGGAGGGATGGCCGAGTGGTTTAAGGCGGCGGTCTTGAAAACCGTTGAGCGTCAAAGCTCCGTGGGTTCGAATCCTACTCCCTCCGCCACCCGCGATGGAGAGATGGCCGAGTCGGCTGAAGGCGCTCGCCTGCTAAGCGAGTGTGGGGCGAAAGTTCCACCGAGGGTTCGAATCCCTCTCTCTCCGCCATTACACCCCCGGACCCCGCCAGTTGCTTTTTTTAGATGAAAGACGGCTTCTAGCGCCGAGTCGCCCGTCGGTTTTGCCTACCGGCCGCTGATTGTGCACCGTTCCCCCTGATTCGACCGGCATTTCTCCTTGACAAAATTCCGATTTCCGATTAGATGGTGAAGTCTTAATTGACAATACGAAGCCGTTGATCACCGCAACTTTTAACCCCACGATAAGGAGACGCAAAAAGATGAGTACTTTGATCCCCCCGCATGGTGGAAAGGGACTAACTTGTTGCCTTCTGGAAGGCGCCGAGCTTGCCGCCGAAAAGAAAAAGGCGGAAGGCCTCAAAAAGATTTCGATTTCCGACCGCGAAAAGGGCGACCTGATCATGATGGGCATCGGCGGGTTCAGCCCGCTGACCGGTTTTATGACCAGGGCCGACTGGAAGGGCGTCTGTGAAAACTTCCTGCTGGCCGACGGGACCTTCTGGCCCATCCCGGTGACGCTTTCCGCTTCGACCGAGGATGCCGGCGCCATCAAAGAAGGTGATGAAATCGCACTCTTCGATGACAAACACGGTGAAATCATGGCCACCATGAAAGTCACCGAGAAATTCGCCCTGAGCGAGGCCGACAAGAAGTTTGAGTGCGAGAAGGTCTACATGGGCGAAGGCACAGCCACCCCGGAGGAATTCTGGAAGATCGCCAAAGACGACCACCCGGGGGTCCAGATGGTGATGCAGCAGAAAGACTACTGCCTGGCCGGCCCGGTCAAGGTGCTCAGCGAAAGCGACTACCCCACGAAATATCCCGGAGTCTACCAGCGCCCGGCCGAGTCCCGCCGGATTTTCGAGGAAAAAGGCTGGTCGGATGTTGCGGCCTTGCAGCTGCGCAACCCCATGCACCGCTCCCACGAATACCTCTGCAAGATTGCGGTGGAAGTCTGTGATGGGGTCTATATCCACTCCCTGGTCGGCAACCTCAAGCCCGGCGACATCCCGGCCCAGGTGCGGGTGGAGTGCATCGACGCCCTGGTCAAGAACTACTTCGTCGATAAGAACGTCGTCCAGGGCGGCTACCCGCTGGACATGCGCTACGCCGGCCCGCGTGAAGGCCTGCTGCATGCCACCTTCCGTCAGAACTACGGCTGTTCCAAGATGATCATCGGCCGCGACCATGCCGGCGTGGGCGATTTTTACGGCATGTTTGAAGCCCAGACGATTTTCGACAAGATCCCCAAGCCCTCCGAGTTCGGCAAGGCCCTGCTGTGCGAGCCGCTCAAGATCGACTGGACCTTCTACTGCTTCAAGTGCGACGGAATGGCCTCCCTGCGCACCTGCCCGCATGCCAAGGAAGACCGCGTCCTGCTCTCCGGGACCATGCTGCGCAAGCTGCTCTCAGAAGGCGGCGAACTTCCCGACCACTTTGGCCGCGATGAAGTCGTCCAGATCCTGCGCAACTACTACGAAGGGCTGACCGAGAAAGTCGAAGTCAAGCTGCACGGCGCCGCCACCGGCGACACCAAGTAGCAGCCCTCAGGAAAAGCGTCACTGAAACAAAAAGAGGGAGGCGCCGATCGGCGCCTCCCTCTTTTTGTTTCCAGTCACCGGCGTGGTCCGCAGCCCCCCACCCCGGCTGGTCCGAACCGCCGCTTCCCTGGCCGGGCGCACCAACGAAACGGGGGAGGCCGTCTGAAATGGCCTCCCCCGTTTTGATTTATTTATCGCACCAGCGGTCCCGGACCCAGGCGACCGCACCCTACTTGCGGTTTGCGTACTCCACGTAGGTCATGGCCACCGTCCGGTAGACGAGGTGCGCCAGCTTGGTGAAGGGTGTGTAGGCAAAAAGGCCCCAGATAAACACTAAATGGATGAAATAAATGGTGTAGGAAACACCGGCAAACCCCGCCAGGCGGGTCATCTGGGTCAGCATCCCGGTCAGCCCGAGACCCAGCGCCAGACCGAGCAGAAACCAATCTTTATAATAACTCTTTTGGTCTTTCTTATCCAGCCGGCTTTTGATCATCAGCAAACTGCCGATCACCAGCGCGACCCCGCTCACATTGGCCAGCCACTTGACCGGGTTGATCTGCTGGTAGGGCCCGTGGATCCCGAAGCCGTAGAGCACCACGAAGAAGATGTTGGTAACGATGAACAACCCGATAAAACCGAAAAAGACCATCATGTGGGCCGTAGAGCGCTCGTTGTTTTCGGTGCACTCCGAAAACTTGCGGTGCTTGAGAATTGTCGGCAGGATCCGCACAAACGCCTGGGCGAAGCCGACGGGCTCGATCTTCTGCTTGTCGGTTTTGCCTTCCAAAATCGCGTTCTGGTGGATGTCGTTCAAAAAGCGTTTCAGCCCCAGGGCGAACACCCCCACCCCGAAGAAAAAGGTGGGAATCATGATGATGTCCACCAGGGTGGTGTGGATAAAATGGGAATGCACGATCTCATCGCCGCCCGGGGGGATATTGAGCCAGTCGATTCCGAGAAGCTTGAACAAAAACCCCAGGCCCAGGATGATCACCGCCGGAATCGCCGCCAGGATGGGCAGCTTCTTGGGGTCGTTGACCATCTCGGCCAGCTTTTTGGGGGTCGCGTAGGCCTTGATGGCGTATTGCCGGATGGCCGCCAGGACCTCCCCCGGCTTGGCCGTGCGCGGGCACAGGACATTGCAGTCCCCGCAGTTGTGGCACAACCAGATATCGGCACTGCCCAGCAGCTTGTCTTTCAAACCCCAGGAGGCGGCGATCATCTCCTTGCGGGGAAAGGGTTTGGTGTCGGGGGAAATCGGGCAGGCAACCGAACAGGTTGCGCACTGGTAGCACTTTTTGAGGTCTTCACCCCCCAGCGCGCCGACTTCCTTGATGAAATTCAGATCAGGCTCAACAACATAGGCTTCGGCCATTTTTTTCCCTCCTCACGCAGGTCAGC
>JBAPYE010000086.1:0-1883 GCA_049284575.1 Desulfobacterales bacterium | reverse complement strand
CGTTTTTGGCCGATTATTTCAGCGACACCTGCACCACCACCTGCTTCCGCAACCGGGTGAGCGCCTGCTGCAGCCGCGACGGCATCATCACCTTCTTTGCCGACGTGGTCCTCAACGTGCTGGTCTCAGGGGAGGGGCAGGTCGACCGCCTGCAGAGCCTTCTGGAGCGGCCCCACGTGGGCGCCAAGTGCGTCTACTTAGGTGACGGGGGCTGCCGCTGGCGCCTGAAACCCATCGTGTGCGAGCGCTTTATCTGCGACACCGCCCAGCATCGGGTGTTCGATTCGCAGCCGGCCCTGCGGACCGCCTGGGAAACCCTCAAGAAAAGGGCCAGCGCCTTCACCTGGCCCGACCGCCCGATCCTCTTTGACCGGCTGGAGCAGGAATTTATCGATGCCGGCCTCTCTTCTTCCCTGATGTACCTTCATCAAAGCCCCGGTCTGCTGCGGGTCAAGCGTCGCGCCCGGGAGGCCGCCCGCCGCTGCTGACATCGTCGCAGCCTCACCGGTCGATGCCGTTACCCTCGTTTTCAGGGTGCCTCTGCAAGGGCGCTCTGCAGCCGCTCGAGAGCCTTGTCGTATTCGTAGGCGCCGATGCTCGCCGATAACTCGGCCGCCAGCTCAGCCGGTAGATAGGCGCGCGCGGCGGCAAAGCGCGGCGGGATGGTTTCAGGGTCCGCCAGTTGGAGCGCCTCGGCCAGCTGATCCAGTTTCGCCTGCCGTTCGACCGGGTCGCCCGACAGCTCGCTGCCATCGGCCGCCGCTGGTGCCGGTGAAATGGCGGCGATCCCGGCCAGCACCTCGGCCAGGTGGCTGCCCACGGTGGCCGTCAGAGTCGAAAGCATCGCGGGGTCCGGTGTGGGACTGTCAGCCAGGGTTTTCTCCAATTCCCGGGCGGTCGTTGACAGCTGCGCTGCGCCGATGTTGGCCGCGCTGCCCTTGATGCTGTGGGCCAGCTGGCGCAGGGCTTCGTGGTCGCTATCCGCCCGCAGGGCCTCCAGGCTGACGATCGTGTCGGCGTTGTGCTCGCCAAACCCGATCAGGATCCGGCGGAAGGTGGCCGGGTCGATGCTGAGGGCCTCCAGGGTCTGGCGAACTTCGATCCCCGGCAGGCTGTCCGGCAGGGCATCGCCTGACGGTGGGGGCGCGGCGGCACTCGCATCCGGTGCCGGGCCGGGTTCCGGCAGCGGGCAGGCGGGCACTGCCGGCCGCTTGATGCTGCGCCAAAGGGTGTGAAATAGACGGTCCTGATTGATGGGCTTGGAGACGTAGCCGTCCATCCCGGCCGCCAGACACTTTTCCTCGTCGCCTTTCATGGCGTGCGCGGTCATGGCGATGATCGGGATGTGTCGCACGGCCGGGATCTCGCGGATTGCTCGGGTCGCCTCGAAGCCATCCATTTCGGGCATCTGGATATCCATCAGAACCGCGTCGAAAGCGCCGGCTTGAACCGCGGCGAGGGCTTCGCGGCCGTTGGCGGCGGTATCCACCTGGATGCCGGCGGATTCCAGCACCGCCGTTGCGATCTCCCGGTTGGTGGGGTTGTCCTCGGCCAGAAGGACATGCAAGCCCCGCAGGCGCTCCTTGTAGATGGAGGCCCGGGTGGTGAAGCGGGTTCGCGTGGGTTCGCTTTTGGCGGCGGTTTTGCCGAACGCGTCCATCACCGCGTTGAACAGCTCCGACTGGTAAATCGGCTTGGCCAGAAACCCGTTGATGCCCGCCTGCTGGGCGGCGCTGCGGACGCTCTGGTCCTCGAAGGCGGTCATCAGGATGATGACGGTGTTACGCTTCAGGTCGCGGCGAATGCTGCGGGCGGCGGCGATGCCGTCCATGCCGGGCATCTTCCAGTCCATCAGGATCAGGTCGAAGGGCTCTTCGCGGGTT
>JBAPYE010000085.1:0-4522 GCA_049284575.1 Desulfobacterales bacterium | reverse complement strand
GGCCAACACTGCCTGTGACATATCATTCTCCTTGCACCCCGGCAGCCGGCGCGGGCGGCGGGGGGATTCATCTTGAAAGTTCGGTAACGCTGCCGGCCGGGCGGCGGGTCAGATGACCTTGGCTTCTTTGTGCAGCAGCCGGACCAGTTCAACCGCCTTGGCCTGGGCGGAGTCGCCCGGGATCATGCGGCCCCCGGAGCGCTGGGGCGGCAGCCGAAAGGCGGTGATCCGGACGCCGCCGGTGGCCAGCGCGTCGGGTGCCAGGCCGATATCGGCCAGGGTCTTGGTTTCAAGCGGCTTGCGCTTGGCCTTCATGATGCCGGGCAGCGAGGTGTAGCGGGGCTCGTTTAACCCGCGCTGGGTGGTGAAAAGCGCCGGCAAGGGAGCCTCCACCACCAGGGTGCCGCCTTCCACGGTGCGCTGGCAGCGGATGCGGCCATCCGACAGCTCCTGCTTGACCACCATCGAGAGGTGCGGGATGTCCAGAAATTCGGCCACGGCCGGGCCCACCAGAAAATTGTCGTCATCCACGGCGCGCTGCCCGGCGATGATCAGGTCAAACGCGGTGCCCTTCAAGGCGGCGGCCAGAACCCGCGCGACACCCAGCCCGTCCAGGCCCTGGGCTGCCGGGTCGTTGATCAAAAGCCCCTTGTCGGCCCCCATGGCCAGGGCGGTGCGGATGGCCTCGGTGGTTTTTTCGGCGCCCACCGAGACCACCGTGACCGTCCCGCCGTGGGCGTCCCGGATGCGCAGGGCCTCCTCGACGGCAAACTCATCGTAGGGGTTGATGACCCACTTGAGGTTTTGGGTTTTGACGGAGACCCCGTCGTCGGCGATCTCGATGAACGCTTCGGTGGCCGGAACCTGCTTCAAGAGGACGACAATTTCCACGGCAAAAGCCCTTTCTGCAAACGCGGCGGCAACCGGCCCGGTGCTCAGCAATGTCTAGTCCGGCGCCATTCACTTTAGAATTTAAAACCGTAACCCGCCTGAATATCAGAGATAAGATTTTCTAACTGAGTAAAACTACAAGAGGCGCCGCGAGTTGTCAACAGATTTGTCGGCGGGTACCGGCGCCCGCCGCTCAGTCAGTGCTGCTGAAGCCGTCTGAAACAAATTCGGTCAAGCGACCGTCCTTTTGGCGCACCACGATCAGACATTCGGTGGCCTCCAGGCGGTCGACCAGGGCAAACCCCGGGCCGGGCCCCATCACCATCAGGGCCGTGGCCAGCCCGTCGGCGAAGGTGCAGGTGTCGGAGACCACCGAAGCGCTGACCACCCCGTTGGCCACCGGGTATCCCGTCTGGGGGTCGATCACATGGGCGTAGTGGACCCCGTCGACTTCAAAAAAATTGCGGTAGTCGCCGCTGGTGGCCAAGGCCTTCTCCTGGAGGGTGAGCACCTTGTAGACCGCATCCGGGGGGCTGGCGGGGTCCGGCCGGTTGATCCCCACCCGCCACTGTTTGCCGTCCCGGCGCAGCCCGGCGGCGAAGACCTCGCCCCCGATTTCAACCAGAAAATCGGCAAAGCCGTTGGCCCGGATCAGCTCCGCGATCTGGTCCACCCCGTAGCCCTTGGCGATGGACCCCAGATCCAGGGTGACGGCCGGGTTGCGTTTGACCAGATAGCCGTCCTCGGAGACGAGGATCTGATCAAACCCCAGGGTCGCGCGGCAGCGCGCGATCTCGGCCGCCGTGGGCACTCTTTTATCGTTGGTCTTGCTGCCGAAGCCCCAGAGGTCCACCAGCGGCGCGACGGTGCCGTCCCACGCCCCGCCCGTCAGGCGGTGGAGATTTTCGGCGACGACCATGACCTGCATGAAATCCGGCGAAATCGGAAAGGGCTCCCCGCTTTGCGCCAGGGCGTTGAAGCGGCTGATCTCGCTGTCGGCCCGATAGACCGACATGCTGGCGTTGATCTGCTCGAGGCGCTCCTCGATCTTCGCGGCCAGCCCCGGGGCGCGATTGAAAAACCCGGTGATCACCGTGATGTGGTAGGTGGTCCCCATGGTCTTGCCGGTGAAAAGGACCTCCTGGCGGGTGTTGCAGCCGCCCAGGGTCAACAGCGCCAGGGCCGCCAGGACCCCCCAGGATCTGCGGTGATTTTTCAGCATAGCCGTCACCAGTTGGCCCCTCTGCCGCGGGGCGTTTTCTTGCGGGCGGGTCAGCAGATCCGGGGCAACTGCTCGCCGGAGAGCATCCCCACGATCCGGCTGCCGCCGATCCGGGTTTCCAGCACCACGCGGCCGGGGTGATCGGCGGTGACCTCGCCGATGATCCGCGCCTGGCGTCCGCACGGGTCCCGCCGGACCGCGGCCAGGACCGCCTCGGCCTTGGCCAGCGCCACGAAGGCCAGCAGTTTGCCCTCGTTGGCGATGTAGAGCGGGTCGAAGCCCAGCAGCTCGCAGACCCCCGCCACCTCGGGTGTCACCGGAATCCGGTCTTCGTGGATGCGGATGCCGACCCCGGATTTTTCGGCGATCTCGTTGAGGGCGGTCCCCACCCCGCCGCGGGTGGGATCGCGCAGCACGTGCAGGTCGGTCTCAACCGCCAGCATGCCGGCCACCATCGCGTTCAGGGGCGCGGTATCGCTCTGGATGGCGGCCTGGAAGGCCAGGCCCTCGCGGCGCGTCAGGATCGTGATGCCGTGATCGGCGATGGTCCCGCTCAAGATGATCCGGTCGCCGGGACGCGCCCGGCGGCTGTCGATGATAACCCCTGCGGGCACGGCGCCGACCCCCGAGGTGTTGATGAAAATGCGGTCCGCCGCGCCCCGCGGGACCACCTTGGTGTCCCCGGTGACCACTTGCACCCCGGCGGCGCGCGCGGCGCGCCCCATGGCGGCCACGATGGTTTCCAGGTCGGCCATGGGCAGCCCCTCTTCCAGGATCAGGCCGACGCTGAGAAAAAGCGGCACCGCACCGCACATGGCCAGATCGTTGACCGTGCCGTTGACGGCCAGGTCCCCGATGCAGCCGCCGGGAAAAAACGGCGGGTCGACCACATAGGTGTCGGTGGAAAAGGCCAGGCGCCCTTCCGGCAGGTGGAAGACCGCGCCGTCGTTGAGGGCGCTAAGTATCGGGTTGTCGAAGACCGGCAGCAGCAAATCGGTGGTCAGACGGTGGGCCGCCTTGCCGCCGCTGCCGTGGTCCAACAGGATCGTGTCGGGTTTCATTCGCTCTCCTCGCAGGACCGCAAAACCGCCGGTGCCCCCGGCGGTTTCCGGTGGTGGGCGGCGCTTCAGGCGCCCTGCCCGCCGTGATAACGGTAGTAGGCCGCACAGGTGCCCTCGCTGGACACCATGCAGGGGCCCACGGGGTGCAGCGGGGTGCAGGCCTTTTGGTAGAGAGCGCAGTCCGTCGGGAGTTTAAGCCCCTTGAGGACCTGGCCGCAGGCACAGCCGCGGGGCTCGGGAACATCGGGGACCGAGAGGTCGAAGCAGGCTTCGGCATCCAGCGCCCGGTGGGTGTCGGAAATTTTCAGACCGCTTCCCGGGATCAGACCCAGCCCGCGCCACTCGGCGTCGACGTCTGCAAACACCTCGGACATGATCGCCTGGGCCTTGGGATTGCCCCCGGCGGTGACGGCGCGCTCGTAGGCATTCTCCAGCAGCGCCTCCCCGGCCTCGATCTGGGCCACCAGCCGGGCCAGCGCCCGCAGGAGATCCACCGGTTCAAACCCGCCGACCACACAGGGAATCCGGTAGCGATCGACCAGGGGCTGAAAGGCTTGGGTGCCGGCCACCAGGCAGACGTGCCCGGGCAAGAGAAACCCGTCCACCCGCAGGTCGGGCGCCGCCATCAACGCTGCCACCGCCGGCGGGGTGCGCTTGTGGGCGGCAAACACCAGAAAGTTGGACACCCCACGGGCCCGGGCGGCGAGCAGGGCCGCGGCCACCGTAGGGGCGGTGGTCTCGAAGCCGACTCCGAGAAAAACCACCTTTTTGGCGGGGTTCTGGGCCGCCAGGGCCAGGGCGTCCAAAGGCGAATAGACCACCCGCACGTCGCCGCCCGCCGCGCGTTCCTGCTGCAGCGAGGATCCGCTGCCCGGCACGCGCAGCAGATCGCCGAAGGTGGTCAGGATGACGTCCTCCCAGCGGGCGAGGGCCACGAATTGGTCGATCTCCCGCTGGGCCGTGACGCACACCGGGCAGCCGGGGCCGGACACCAGGGTGATGGTTTCCGGCAGCAGCGCCCGCAGGCCGCTTCTGAAAATCGACATGGTGTGGGTGCCGCAGACCTCCATCAGCCGGACGGGCTTGCGGCTGGCGGCGTTGATCTGGGCGATCAGGCGCCGTGCGATCTCGCGGTCGCGGTATTCTTCGACGTACTTCACGGGCATCGCCCCCTTTGCAGCTCAGGCGCCGTTTTCGGGCGCTTCTCCGGCCAGGCGTTCATCTTGCAAAAGCGCCGCGGCCACGACGGCCTGGCCCAGGGCGATGCCGCCGTCGTTGGTGGGCACGCGGGTGTGGCTGAAAACGGTGAACCCCTGGTTTTCCAGGCTGTCCTTGAGGCCGGTGAAGA
>JBAPYE010000084.1:0-1834 GCA_049284575.1 Desulfobacterales bacterium | reverse complement strand
ACCGCTACGCCCTGGACATTGACGGTGTTGGTCGGGTCAAATGGGTCGGGGTTCCAGCCGTTGTGTTCCTTGACCGGACTCTTGCCGTAATTGTAGCCGAGGCGCAACGACCACTTTTCGGCCGGTTTCCACTGGGCGCCGAGACCGAAGACCCACTGGTTGTCCCAGTCGAATTCCTTGTAGCCAGCCGCATCGGCCCAATTAAGCCAGCGGGTGTAGAACTCGATGAGCCATTGACTGTTGGGTTCGAAGGAGATCCCACCCTGGATGCGCCATGGGGCTTCCAGTTCCAGGTCCTGATAGGGACCGGCGGGATTGCCGAACTTGGAGACGTTCTTGTGGTTGACCTTCTCCGGCGTGGTAACGGAAAAGCCGAAGTTGAACTTGTCCCAATGATAGAGGGCGCCCAGCTGCAGCCCGACGGTGTATCCCGGAGCGGCGCCTTCCCCGAGATCGAGACTCTGCCAGACCACTTCGAAGGACGCTCCGAGGCTGAAGTTGGGGGTGACCAACCAGCCGATATTCGGCGCCAATTTCAAGACCTGCAGTTGGGTGTAGACCGCCGGAAACGTGGCGCCGGGTGGCGCCGGCGGTGAAGGCAGCGGTAATCGTGAAAAATCGATATTCGTGTTTTTGTAGTCCACGCCCAGACCCGAGACGCCGTACATGCCGGCGCCGAAGCGCCACTTCTCGTTGATGGGCGCGGTGACGGCGATGGCCGGAATAACG
This sequence comes from Desulfobacterales bacterium, assembly GCA_049284575.1. GTDB lineage: Bacteria > Desulfobacterota > Desulfobacteria > Desulfobacterales > JAABRJ01 > JAABRJ01. The sequence goes on along the minus strand of JBAPYE010000084.1, from coordinate 1,105 downwards.
GAAGGCGGCAGCTCACTGTCGGCACTGCCGGAAAAACCGGGCAGCGGGTAATTCACGTCGCCCTTGACCGACGGCACAAAAATCGTGCCCGCGAAATCGACCGACGACCCCGGGCAGAAGGGGCCGAAACACATGGCGGCCGGGTTGGCAAAAATAGCGCTGATGGCATCCTGAGGCGCGGCCACGCCGCCGCCGCCCATCGCGCGTGAGATCGGGCCGATACCGATCAGGTTGGTGCCGTTCGTGGCTATGACAGCCGGAGCCAGCGTGAGCGTGAGTGCAAACACAGCGATAATGGCAATCGTCTTTCGCATCATTTCCTCCCTTGATGGTCGTTTGAAAATAGCCCTCGGAACCTAGACATCAACTACCGCATCATCACCTCCTTTACGCAGCGATTGAATCGACACCATATCACAACCGCTTTTTTTTAAACCAGGGTTTTTATGCCGTCGCGCTCTCTTTCGCCACCAGGGCGTCGGCCACCATGGACGAGAGGAACTGGACCTCCACTCCCATCTTGTAGTGGTCGTTGAGGTTGCTGAGCTGGGTGTGACAGTTTTCACAGGCAGTCGACAGAATCCTGGCGCCGGAGGCCTTGACCTGGTCGACTTTTACCTTTGCGGACTTCATCCGGAAATCGAGCGTGTCCTCACCAAGGGCAACCAGACCGCCCCCGCCTCCGCAGCACCAGTTGTAACGCGCATCGTCGGTCATCTCCCGAAAATTATTTGTCAGGTGACTCAGGATGTAGCGGGCTTCGTCGATCACACCGGCGTTGCGGGCGATCTGACAAGGGTCGTGGTAGGTAACCGGCTCGGTGAAGCGGGTCTTGTCGAGTTTGATGCGGCCTTCGCGGAGGTAGCGCGCGTGGACCTCGGTGATGGAGGAAACCTTGAAGGGCTGACGTCCCGAGAGCTGTTTCATCACCCGGTAGGCCGTTCCGCATTCGCAAACGCAAACTTCCTTGACCTTCAAGCGCAGGGCTTCGTTGATGATGCGATCCAAAATCAGTTTGGTCTTGGTGGGATCTCCCACGAAGGCGCCGAAATTCACCGCCTCGAAAAAGCTCAAGGTCCAATTCTCGCCGGCGGCATTGAAAACC
>JBAPYE010000083.1:0-12950 GCA_049284575.1 Desulfobacterales bacterium | reverse complement strand
GCGTAACCCAGAAACCCGGTCAGGGAGGAAAAGCAGACGATGAAGGTCGATGAGGCGGCGGCGATTTTGGTGGGCGTCTTCAGCACATAGATCAGCAGCGGCACCACAAAGATCCCGCCGCCGATCCCCAGCAGGCCGCCCATGAGGCCGATGCAGGCGCCGATGGCGATGCCGCCGGAAATCTTCCGGGCCGGGGACAGGCCGCTGCCTTCCGCGGCGGCCGGCGCCGGGAGCAGCATACGCGCCCCCGCCAGGGCCAGCACCACTGCCATGATGATCAGAAAGGGCTTCAAATCGATGCGCAGGTTGAAATACGACCCGATCGGGGCAAAGAGGCTGGAGGCGATGATCAGCGGGACGGACAGGGAATAATCCACCATTTTTTTGCGGGAATAGGCGAGCGCGGCGGACCCGGCGGCGATCAGGTTGAGAAACAGCGATGCCGAGGCGGCCTCGCTTTTGACCATTCCCAGAAGGACGAACAGCGGCGAGAATATCAGCCCGCCGCCCAGGCCGACCATGGTCAGCACCAGGGAGATCAGGAAAACGGCGCCAATCAGCCATGCGGACATGCCACACACCCCGCGGGTTGGTCAGGGAAAGGTCATTCGGTGCGAGGGCCGCGATCCTTGGGGGTGCAGGGATGCTCTTTTGCCTCAGCGTGACATTCAGCGATCTGCTCGGGGCTGCAGTTTTGCGGTTTGTCCTTCAAACGGGTGGGCTGCTGACAGCAATTTTGACACATAACAAGCTCCTTTCTTCCGGGTAAGTCCGCCGGCGCTGCGGCAACCCGCCGGCATGCGGCGGGCCCGGGAGGGGCCTCCGCCGCCAGGCGGCTCAATTCCGCAATCAGGCGGACCAGCGTCTGGCGCTCCACCGTGTAATGGGTCCAGTAACCGCGTTTCTCCCCCGAGACCAGCCCGGCCTTGCGCAGCACCCGCAGGTGCTGCGAGACGGCCGGCTTCGAAACCCCCAGGTGCCGGGCCAGGGCGCCGACACACAGATCACTGTGGAGAAGTTTGGTCACGATTTGGAGCCGTTTTTCGTCGGCCAGGGCCTTCAGAACTGTGATCGGTGGCATGACGCAAACCAAATAAGTTTCTCCTTAAAAGGATTTAACGAGATCCGCCCGGGCTGTCAAGCACCATGTGGGCCTCGGGCGGCCGGGGAAGCGGTGCGGTTGGCGTTCGTGAAGGGTGACCCGTTTTCCATGAAGCGGGCGTCAGCCCGTGATTTGGGGGCACCCGGGACGGCACGGGGCCTTGCCGCAAATGGGGATTGCAGTTGTATTTACGGCCTGTTTGATCTATATTTTTTTTGCTTGCCCCAATGGCGGCCAAGCCATCCGGGCACCTTTTCGCCAGCGTCTGCGTGCGGCAGAGGGCGGGCGGTGTTTTTTCCTGAGCGACTTGCGGCATCGGTGTTCAATATCCCAGGGTCGGAATTTCGTTCTGACTGCAGGCGACAGCCGCATTGACAGCAACTTGAGGCTGTGCCCCCCGCCTCGAATTCCCATACCGCTGGTTCTCTGACCATGAAGCGGTTCCAGATTTGCAGCGCGGACCGCCGCATGTTCGCAGCCCCCACGTTTTTGGCGATACCACAACACCCGCATGAAAGGAGCGCTTGCCCATGGACAGAATCACCCTGGAGAAATTGAAGCACACCTTTCTGACGCCCCAGCCCGACTGGTGTGTGTCCCTGTTCATGCCGACGCACCGCGCCGGACGTGAGACCGAACAAGGCCCGATTCGTTTCCGCAACCTGCTGCGCGAGGCCCAGGAGCAGCTCCAGTCCAGGGGTCTGCGGGCCGCCAAGGTTCAGGAAATGCTCAAAAAACCCCAGCGGCTGCTGCTGGACAAGGGCTTCTGGCAGCGTCAGAGCGACGGTCTGGCGGTCTTTTTTTCCGCAGAGTCGTTGCACCGTTTTCGCCTGCCGCTGGCCTTCGATGAACTGGTCGTCATCGCCAAGCGTTTCCTGGTCAAACCGCTGCTGCCGATCCTGACCAGCGACGGCCTTTTTTACATTCTGGCGCTCAGCCAAAACCAGGTGCGGCTCTTTGAAGGCACCCGTCACACGGTGGACGAGGTCGTCCTGGAAGGAGTGCTGCAAAGTCTCGCCGAGGCCTTTCCGGAGCCGCCGGCGGACAAACAATTGCAGTTCCACACCGGCACCCCCTCCGGAGCCGGAAAGCGCGCGGCCGTATTTTACGGCCACGAGATCAGTGCCGTCACCAAAGACCGGCTGCTGCGCTGGTTTCGGACCATCGACAAGAGCCTGCAGCAGATGCTCGCGGACCGCCAGGCGCCCCTGGTGCTGGCGGGGGTCGAGTATCTCTTCCCGATCTATCGCGAAGCCAACACCTACCCGCATTTGGTGGGCGAGGGGATCGCCGGAAACCCCGAGGGGTTGCGGCCCGAGGAACTGCACGGCCCGGCCTGGGGGATCGTCGAGCCGCTCTTCAGAGAGTCACGGGAAGCCGCGGCCGCCCGCTTCCAGCAGCTGGCCGGCACCGGGCAGACCACCACCGATCTCCGGGAGGCGCTTCTTGCGGCCCACGGCGGGCGGGTGGAGGTGCTTTTTGTTCCCGTCGGCGTTCAGGTCTGGGGCCAATACAACCCCCAAAACGACCAGCTGGACCTGCACGATTCGCCTGAAGCCGGCGGCGAGAACCTTCTCGACCTGGCGGCCATCCAGGCCCTGACCAAAGGCGGAACGGTGTACGCCGTGGCGCCCCCGGAAGTTCCCGAGCAAGCCCCGGTAGCGGCGATTTTCCGCTATTAGATCGGGACCGGCACAGCATCCCGGGTCCAATACCGCCGCACCCGACCCATGCGACCCGCCAACTCCGAAAACGGGGGTTTTTGCGTAGATCCAAGGCGGTATGGCCATAACGGTGAACCAGCGCTCCCCTGGACCACAATTGGAATCTGGTCCTGGGGGTCCTGGCGGCCCAGGGTATCCATCTTTTGAGCATGTACCTGCCCTTTATGCAGACGATTCTGACCACCGCGCCGGTTTCTTTTTCCCAGTGGATGAGCGCCCTGACGCTGGCATGTGTCATTTTGGTGGTGATGGAAATCTTCAAATGGGTTAAAAGACGACAAGCGCTTGCGGTTTAACTGGAATTTCTCAACAGGAGGGATGTCCCGTGGAAAAAATGAAAGTGCAAGATCTCATGGTTCCGGCAGACAGGTTCCCGAAAATATCCGACCAGGCCACCTTCTACGAGGCGCTTGCGGCGCTGGAGACCGCCCAGGAAAAGTTTCTCTCCGGGGAGAGCCAGCAAAGAATCCTGCTGGTGGAAAATAAGGACGGCAAGATCGTCGGGAAAATCTCGCCCATCGATCTCTTCGTCGGGCTGGAGACCAACTACAGCCGGGTCAATGCCGAGGAGACCGTCAACCGCTTCGGCCTGAGCTACGTCTGGAAGTCCATGCAAAAGGACTACAACCTGTGGGAAAACCCCTTCAAGGACCTGTGCCGCAAGGCCAGCGACGTTCAAATCAAGAATTTTCTCAAAACCCCCACCGAAGGCCAGTCGGTCCGAACCCAGGACACCCTGGCCAAATGCTTTCACCTCTTCGTGATGAACCGCCACGATTCGCTTTTCGTCTATGAGGGCGACGAAATTGTCGGGTTGCTGCGGTTTACCGATGTCTACGACAAGGTCTCGGAGACCATGAAGGCCTGCGGGCTCTAGCCATACGGCGCCCAACCCGCTGGTAAGGCATACGCCCATGAATATCACCTTCGACCAGGCGGTGGTGTTCGCCATTCTGGCGGCCACCCTGGTGCTTTTCGTCTGGGGCCGCTGGCGCTACGATCTGGTGGCCGTCGGCGCCCTGCTGCTGGTTTTCATTGCCGGTCTGGTGCCGGCCGAGCAGGTGTTTCTGGGGTTCGGGCACCCGGCGGTGGTCACAGTGGCCGCCGTTCTGGTGCTCAGCCGCGGCCTGCTCAACGCCGGGGTGGTGGACAGCCTTTCGCGCAGCCTGGCGCGGGTGGGCCCCCGCCCGATGCTGCAGGTGGCAACCCTGACCGGCATCGTGGTGCTCTGCTCGGGCTTCATGAACAACGTCGGGGCGCTGGCACTCTTGATGCCCGTGGCGATCTGGATGTCCCGCCAGAGCGGGCGCTCGCCGTCGCTGCTGCTCATGCCGCTGGCCTTCGGCTCCCTGATCGGCGGCCTGATCACCCTGATCGGCACCCCCCCCAACATCATCATCGCCCTCTTCCGGGCCGAAACTGGCCTACCGGCCTTCGGCATGTTCGATTTCACCCCCGTGGGCCTGGGAGTGGCCGCAGCCGGACTGTTTTTCATCTCTCTGGTGGGCTGGCGCCTGACCCCCCGGCGAGAGGGGCAGAGCGCGCCGGACGAACTCTTCGAGATCGAGGATTACATCAGCGAGGTGATCGTGCCGGAAGGGGCCAAGACCGTCGGCAGGACCATCTTTCACCTCACCTCGGCCATGGAGAAGGAGACCGAGGCAACCGTGGTCGGCCTGATCCGGGGTGAGCGCCACATCGCGGCGCCGGCGTGGTACGAGGTGATTCAGGCCGGCGACATCCTGATGGTGGAGGCTACCCCTGAGGATCTGAAGGCCCTGATCGACGGCATGGGCCTGGCGCTGGCCGAGTGCAAGGGCGACTGCAAGGAGATTTTAGGCTCGGAGGAGATCCGCCTGATGGAGGCCGTCATCACGGCGGATTCCCCGCTGCCCGGCACCACCGCGGCGAGCCTGCACCTGCGCCGCAATTTCGGGGTCAACCTGCTGGCCATCGCCCGCCGCGGGCGGCGGCTGGAGCGCCGGCTGGGCAAGACCCAGTTCTTCATCGGGGACATCCTCCTATTGCAGGGCAGCGAGGAAGCCCTGCAGACCACCCTCAAGACCTTCAAGTGTCTCCCGCTGGCCGAGCGCGGCCTGCGGATCGGCCAACCGCGCCAGGTCTTTCTGGCGCTGGGGATCTTCGGCGGGGCGATGGCGCTCTCGGCCCTGAACCTGCTGCCGGTTCAGGTGGCCTTCATCGCCGCGGCGGTGATCATGGTGATGACCGGCCTCGTTCCCTTAGGGGATATCTACGAGAGCATCGACTGGCCGATCATCGTTCTCTTGGGGGCCATGTTCCCCCTCGGCCATGCCCTTGAAAGCACCGGCGGGGCGAAGCTGATCGCCGCCCAACTGCTTCTGCTCTCGGGCCACTTCCCGCCCATGGCCACCCTGGCGGTCCTCCTGGTGGGCACCATGCTGCTTTCCAACGTCGTCAACAACGCCGCCGCCGCCGTGCTCATGGCCCCGATCGCCATCACCCTCGCCAACGGGATGGCGGTCTCGGTGGACCCCCTGCTGATGGCCGTGGCCGTGGGGTCCTCCTGCGCCTTCCTGACCCCCGTGGGCCACCAGTCCAACGCCCTGGTGATGGCCCCCGGCGGCTACCGCTTCGGCGATTACTGGCGCCTGGGCCTGCCCCTCTCAATCCTGGTCACGGTGGTTGCCGTGCCCCTGATCCTCTATTTTTGGCCCATGGCCGCGGCCCGGCCTTTGCCGTGAGCGGCGCCGGTGCCGGCCAAATCAGCAAAGATCTGCGTTGATGTGGCAGGCCATGGACATTCTTCATTAGGCAGATCCGAATGAAAAGCGAGATCACATGGTGGGCGCGAGTACAGCTTTGATTGCGCTGGCGGCTCTTTTCTGGGGCTTATCAGGCGGGATCGGCGGTATTCTTATGGCCGGTGGCTGGGATGCGTTCGTGGTTTCATTCTACCGGGGTGCGATCGGACTGCTGTTCGTCCTCGTCTGGCTAGCGCTGCGCCCGCGCGGTAGCGGACTGGCAAATCGCCGCTTATGGTTCTGGTCAGCGATTGCCGGTTTCGGCGTAGCCGGCAACTTCGCGTTCTATTTCGTTAGCATCGCGCAGGGAAGCGTCGCGGTTGCGGCTACGTTGATGTACTGCGCACCGGTATTCGTGTATCTCGTGTCATTCGCACTAAAGCTTGAAAGCCCCACCGCGCTGAAGTGGACTGCGATCGCGGTGGTAATGCTTGGTATCGTGTTGCTTACACAGATTTACGACATCGGTGCGAGCAGCGTCACGCCTATCGGTGTGGGCGCCGGTCTGCTTGCCGGGCTGTCCTACGCGATATTTATTTTCGGCTTCAAATATGCGGCGCCGCACGGCAGCCCGCAGGCGATTCTCTCAATAGCGTTTGCGGTACTTGCCACCATCCTTATCTGGCCGGGCGATGACGACCAGATGGTTGCAGCCCTGATCACACCGGATTGGCCACTGTTCGCGGGAATAGGTGTGCTCGGCGCAGGATTGTCGTTCGTTCTTTATATCATCGGCCTGAATCATACTGCCCCGGCCGTGGCCTCAATTGTGGCAATGGTCGAACCGGTCACCGCGTCGCTGTTCGGCGTCGTGGTTTTAAACGAAAACCTGGTTGGTCCGCAAATTTTGGGTATGGGGCTGATATTAGTCACAGTGACCGCGCTGAGCGTATATTCGAACTCCGGACGGCCACCATCCGATTTAACCACTAGCTGATTAGAAAAAGTGGGGACGTCCATTGATTAATAAGTTGCCAATTTTTCCCTGATTTGCTATTTCCATCACCATGCCCCGTCAAGCCCGCATAGACGCCCCCGGCGCGGTGCACCATGTGATCGTGCGGGGGATCGAGCGCCGCACGATCTTTCTCGATGACCAAGACCGCAGCAACTGGATCGCGCGCCTGGAAAAAATTCTGACTGAAAACCGCACGCCTTGCTTTGCCTGGGCGTTGATGCCCAATCATGTCCACCTGTTGCTTCGTACCGGCCGGGTGCCGCTTTCCACCGTGATGCGGCGGCAGTTGACCGGCTATGCCGTCAGCTTCAACCGACGCCACAAACGGCACGGCCAGTTGTTCCAAAATCGCTATAAATCGATTCTATGCCAGGAGGACCCGTACCTGAGGGAGCTGGTGAGCTACATTCATCTTAATCCCCTGAGAGCCGGTCTCGTGCCGGATATTGCCGGGTTGAACCATTATCTTTTCTGTGGCCACAGTGCCTTAATGGGCCATCAGGACCGCCCATGGCAGGACACGGACTACGTTTTAAGGTTGTTTTCCGAGAGAAAGACAACCGCTCGCAGACGTTACCGGGAATTCGTGGAAAAAGAGATCCGCAAGGGGAAGCGCCCGGAGTTGGTCGGCGGCGGGCTGATTCGCAGCCTGGGGGGATGGCAGCCGGTAAAATTGCTGCGCGAAAGGGGGCAGCGCATCAAGGGAGATGAACGTATCCTGGGGGATAGCAATTTTGTCAGCGAGGTTTTGACCGCCAGCCAGGACGCGCTAGAGCGCAAGGCCGAATACCGACAAAAGGGATATGATTTCAATTGGCTTGTCGTCCGTGTGGCGCGGCTGTTGGAGATGAATAGGAATGAGGTTCTATCGGCCGGTCGCTACCCGCAAACCGTCAAGGCCCGCAGCATTCTCTTGTACTGGGCGCATCGTGAACTGGGCATCTCCACAGTCGAGCTTGCCAGACGCGTGAATCTTTCCCAACCGTCCGTCAGCCAATCCATCCGGCGGGGTGAAAAACTGATCTCTGAAAATGGTTATGAACTGCTGCCCAAGCCATAATGATATATCAATGGACGTCCCCTAAATACTCATGGTTCGTTTATTAACAGCGCTTTTTTTGTCACGCGTTGCACCGTCGATTGCTATTTTTAGTTTGGGATGATGAATAAAACGCTATTCGGTGTGAGTTTAAACGAGCCCTCCTCTAAGTCATAATTTGCCCCTTGACAATGGTACCAATATTGATACTACTGGGCTATGACAAAAATCGATGACCTTCTATTGATATTGAAGCGTAATCCAAAAGAAGTTCGGTTTTCGGATTTATGCAGAGTATGTGACTATTTTTTTGGGGAAGCACGTCAGAAAAAAAGCAGTCATCGCATTTACAAGACACCCTGGCACGGGGATCCAAGGATAAATATACAGAATGAAAAAGGAAAGGCCAAGGCATATCAAGTCAAGCAGGTGCTTTTGGCTATTGATAAATTGGAGGTAAGTCATGGCCACAAAAAATGATAAATATACGTACCGGGTTACTTGGTCTGAAGATGATACTGAGTATGTGGGCCTGTGTGCTGAGTTTCCCAGCTTAAGTTGGCTGGCTGAAACACCGGAAAAGGCTCTAAAAGGCATCCGAAAGCTTGTAGCGGATGTATTATTGGACTTGAGCAAAACCGATGAGTCAATTCCCGAACCAATTGCAAGCAAACATTTCAGCGGGAAATTTATGGTACGGGTGCCTCCAGAGGTACATAGAAGATTGGCCATACAAGCTGCTGAATCCGGCGTAAGTCTCAATCGTATCGCCAGCTCTAAATTGAGCCAATAAATAAATTTGCACCAAACGAATATGGTTATGAATTGCTGCCCAAGCCATAACTATAAATCAATGGACGTCCCCTAAATACCTAAATACCCTTCAGTTCCTCCCCATGGCGTTCTACGTGATCAGCGCTGTTCGCGAAACGGTCCTGGAAACGCGCCGTCGATACCGTGTGGTCCCCAACGTCTGAACAGCAGGGTCATATTTTTTCGTCTTCAAACTATTTTTTAAACAACAATACGAATCATATCGACATAATTTTCCATCCATGTCTTCATAATTATATTTGTTTCAAAATATTTTTATGCTGCCAACCCCCTTGCAAATTTTATTTATAGTTGCTATTATAGAAAGTTAAAATGAAATACTCACCTTTTTCGGCATTATATTGATTAGATAGCAAAGGGCTTAAAGATCCAAATTTTAATTTGGTCACGATGCATTTCCATAAAAAATATACTTTGGATACTAAATTTTAATGACTCAACCCGCCATGAAATCTGTCGTATCCGAACGCACTGTCAGTGACAGCGTCCTGATCGCCCTGCGCAAAATCATTCAGGCAATCGAAATGAATTCCAAGAAACTCGTCAAGCGGGTTGGGTTGACCGGACCGCAGCTCATTATTCTGCAGGAAATCGCGCGCTGCGGTGAGGTCACGGCCGGGGAAATCGCCCGTGCCGTCAGTGTCAGCCAGGCAACGGTCACCGGAATCCTGGACCGCATGGAAAGCCGCGGCCTGCTCGTCCGGCAGCGCAGCGAAAGCGACAAGCGGCGAATTATGGTGAGCATTACCCCGGCCGGCCGGCAGACTCTGGAAGACGCGCCGCCCCTGATGCAGGAAGCCTTTGTCGAACGCTTTTCCAGCCTACAGGAGTGGGAGCAGACCATGATTCTAAGCGCCCTGCAGCGCCTGGTGTCCATCATGGATGCCAGGGCGATCCAGGCCGCTCCAATTCTGGCCACCAGCCCATTCGACAACCCGACCCCCAAACCAGACGAGGAGATGCCGCCGTCGCTTTGATGCCGCGGCGGGGTTTCAACATAACTTCAAATCGTTAGAGGTTGACATCCGTGGAAAAGATCGTTGTAGAAAATCTTTACAAGATTTTTGGCGACCAGCCGGAAAAGGCCATGCAGCTCCTCGCGGAGGGCCACAACAAGGACGCCGTGCATGAAAAGACCGGGATGACCGTGGGCGTCGACAACGCCAGCTTCGCCATCGAATCCGGCGAAATCTTCGTCATCATGGGGTTGTCCGGATCCGGCAAATCCACCATCGTGCGCATGCTCAACCGGCTCATCGAGCCCACCGCCGGCAAGGTGATCGTGGACGGGGAGAACGTTACCCGGATGGGTCAGGATCAACTGGTCAAATTTCGTCTCAAGAACATGAGCATGGTGTTTCAATCCTTTGCCCTCATGCCCCATCTGACGGTGCTCGACAACGCCGCTTTCGGCCTGGATCTGGCCAAGATGGACAAGGGCAAAAGCAGGGAACGCGCCATGCAGGCCCTTGACCAGGTGGGCCTCGCGGGGTGGGAAAATTCCTACCCCCGGGAACTCAGCGGCGGGATGCAGCAGCGTGTGGGCCTGGCCCGCGGCCTGGCCGTGGACCCCGACATCCTGCTCATGGACGAGGCTTTTTCGGCCCTCGATCCCCTGATCCGGACGGAGATGCAGGACGAGCTGCTCAAGCTCCAAGAGGAGCACCAGCGCACCATCGTCTTCATTTCCCACGACCTGGACGAAGCCCTGCGCATCGGCGACCGCATCGCCATCATGGAAGGCGGCCGCGTGGTCCAGGTCGGTCCTCCGGAGGAAATTCTGCAGAACCCGGCGGACGATTACGTGCGGGCCTTTTTCCGAGGGGTCGATCCGACCCATGTCATCTCGGCCGGCGACATTGTCCGCGACACCCACCCCACCCTCGTCGTGCGCAAAAAGGGAAGCCTGCGCACGGTCCACGAACTGCTGAGCGGCAGTGAGCGGGATCATCTCTACGTTCTGGACGCCAAGCACCGATTCCTGGGGATCGTCTCCTCGGATTCCGCGCGCGAAGCCCTGGAAAGCGGCAAACCCGACAACCCGGTCGATCAGGCCTATCTCGAAAACACCGCCCCCGTGAAGATGGACGACTCCATGCAGGATATTCTGCCTCTCGTGGCCAACAGCAGCTGGCCGGTTCCGGTCGTGGATGACCAGAACGTCTACAAGGGCGTGGTGTCCAAGAACCGCTTCCTGCGAACGCTCCACCGCACGGAAGAGCGTCTTGAGGGACAGGCTGAAACGCACTGAGCGTCGCCTGGTGCAATACCGTTGACCATACCTCATTTGGAGACCGGGGCATAAGCCCGGTCGGGGAGAAAGATTATGTTCGAAGATGCCGTCATTCCCCTGGATGTATGGGTATCCCAATTTGTCGACTGGTTGGTGGACAACCATCGGGAATTTTTCCAGGCCCTCAAATGGCCGGTGGAACAGATCCTGAACGGGCTCGACGCCGGTTTGAATGCGTTCTCACCGCTGGTCATCATCGCGGTGCTGGCCCTCGCGGCCTGGCGCTTTTCCGGCAAGGGTCTGGCCGTTTTCACCATCATCACCCTGACGATCATCGGGCTGCTCGGCCTCTGGCAGGAAACCATGACGACCCTGGCCATGGTGCTGTCCTCGGTCCTGTTCTGCGCCCTGGTGGGCATCCCGCTGGGCATCTGGGCCGGCCGCAGCGACACCTTCGAGACCGGCATCCGGCCCGTACTGGATGCCATGCAGACCACGCCGGCATTCGTCTACCTGGTGCCCATCGTCATGCTGTTTTCGGTGGGCAACGTGGCGGGCGTCCTGGCCACGATCATTTTTGCCCTGCCGCCCATCATTCGCCTCACGAGCCTGGGGATCCGCCAGGTGCATCCCGAACTGATCGAGGCCGCCCAGGCCTTCGGCGCCACCAACCGCCAGGTGCTCATCCGGGTCCAGGTGCCCTTGGCCATGCCCACGATTCTGGCCGGACTCAACCAGACCATCATGATGGCGCTTTCCATGGTCGTCATCGCGGCCCTGATCGGAGCCGGCGGTCTGGGTTCGCCGGTCATCCTGGGCCTGAACACCCTGGACATCGGCCGAGCCGTTGTCGGCGGGCTGAGCATCGTCCTGATGGCCATCGTGCTGGACCGGATTACCCAGTCGATGGCCCAAAAAAAATAGAGCTCGTTTTGCTTATCGGAACTTCGTACCCAAAGACGTAAACGCAGCAAACAAGAAGGAGGTCTACATGAAACTGTTCACCCGAATGATGATGGCACTCACGGTCTGTCTTTCGCTGGCTGCCATTCCCGCCGCCGCCGATGATATGAAACCGGGCCAAGGCGTCACGGTAAAGCCGGCACGGGCCACCTGGAATACCGGTTTCTTCCAGGAAGCCCTCGTGCGCCGCGGCCTGGAGACGCTGGGCTACAAGGTCGAGACGCCGAAAGATCTTCAGAATCCGATCTTCTACAAATCCGTGGCCCTGGGTGATGTGGACTACTGGACCAACGGCTGGCTCCCCAACCACAACAGCCAGATGCCCAAGGACTTTTACGAAGATGCCGACGTGTACGGCTATGTCGTCAAAGCAGGCGGTCTCCAGGGCTACCTGGTGTCGAAGAAAGAGGTGGAGAAGTTTGGCATCAAGTCCCTGGACGACTTCAAGCGCGACGAAGTCAAGAAAGCCTTCGACCTCAACGGCGACGGCAAGGCTGACATGACCGCCTGCCCGCCGGGCTGGGGCTGTGAAAACGTCATCACCCATCACATGGAGGTCTACGACCTGGAGGATCACATCAATCCGGTCAAAGCCTCCTACGAAGCCGGCATGGCTTCGGCGATCGGCAACTACAAGAGCGGTCAGCCCATCTTCTTCTATACCTGGACCCCCAACTGGACCACTTACATGCTGAAGCCGGGCAAGGATGTGATGTGGATCAACGTGCCCAAGATCATCCCCAAGGAATCCCAGAAGCCGGCCGAAGAGCGCATGACGGTCTCGGGAGTGGAGGGGGCGGTCAGCGATCCGATCATGCTCGGGTACGTGGTGTCCGACATCCGCATCGTGGCCAACAAAAAATTCGCCCAGGACAACCCGGCCGCCAGGAAGTTTTTCGAGGTCTTTACGCTGCCGCTGGAGGACATCAACGCCCAGAACACGCGCATGAACGAAGGGGAGAAATCCCAGAAAGACATTGAAAAGCACGTGGACGAATGGATCACCGACAACACGGATGCGTGGAACGCCTGGCTGGCGGAAGCCCGCAAGGCCGTGAAATAATAATTGTCGCCTAGTCCGACTGAAACAAGAAAAGCCCGGAGCCGGTTTGGTTGGCACCGGGCTTTTTCATTGCCGAACGGATGGTGTCAGCGGGCAATCAGGAACAGAGAAAAAGTGGGTTACATTCATCTAAATCCCTTGAGAGCCGGTCTTGTGGCGGGTATTGCCGGGTTGGACCGCTACCCCTTCAGCGGCCACAGTGCCTTAATGGGCCATCAGGACCGCCCCTGGCAGAACACGGACTACGTTTT
>JBAPYE010000082.1:0-3273 GCA_049284575.1 Desulfobacterales bacterium | reverse complement strand
GGCTTAGCGAGCGGCGCGACATTTGCCATCCGGCTGCCGGCGGCCCCGGCCGAGTCAGCCGCCCGGGACGCCGGCAGGAACGCGCACCAACCCGCCGGGCAGACAGCGCTCCCCGGCTGATATTGATGCCAGGCAGGTGCCGTGGCTTCAGCTTCCCAACAGTTTGCCAGCCCCATAGAGGCGGCCACCCCACAAAAAGGAGACAATCATGGCGACGATCCTGGTGCTGGACGACGTTTCCGATGCCGGCGCACTCATCAGGCGGATCCTTGAAAAGAAAGGCCACGCGATCGAGACCTTCACCGAGGAGGAGCAGGCCCTGGCGCGGATTCGCAAGGGCGGCGTGGATCTCGCAATCCTTGACATCAAGCTCAAGAAGATGAACGGGATCGAAGTCCTGGAGGAAATCAAGAAGATCGACCGCACCATCAAGGTGATCATCCTGACCGGCTACCCCACCCTGGAAACCGCCCGGGAATCGGTCAAACTGGGAGCCAACGAATACTGCGTCAAGCCCATCGACAAACTGGAACTGGAGGAAAAGGTGGCCGGCGTCCTCCAAGGCACCGGTTTTCAGCGCTGACCGCCCGTCAGGGCTGCAGGGGCCAGAAGATGGGCAGCACCAGCAGCACGGTCGCGGCCACCACCAGCGTAAGACTCAGCCCCACCTTGAGATAATCGACAAAACGATACCCGCCCGGCCCCATCACCATCACATTGGCCGGGTGCGAGATGGGGGTCATGAAGCTTGCGGAGGCCGCCAGCGCCATGGCCATCATCAGGGCGTGCGGCGAGGCCTGAAGGTCGGCCGCGGTGGTCAGAACGATCGGCACCATCAGGACCACCAGTGCGGCTGTTGGGATAAAGCAGGTGGCGAGAAAGGTGAGCCCCATCAGCCCCCCGGCCACGGCCAGCGGCCCCAGCGGGCCGGCCACGGCCACAACCCCTTCGGCCAGATAGCGGGCCGCCCCGCTGGCATCCAGGGCCGAGCCCAGGGGCAGCATGCCGGCAATCAGAAAGACGCCCTTCCACTCGATGGCCCGGTAGGCCTCCTCCATGCTGAGGCAGCGGGTCAGCACCATGCAGGCGGCCCCGATCACCGCCGCGATGTAGATGGGCAGCCAGCCCATCACCACCGGCAGCAGCACCCCGCCCATCACGGCCACCGCAACGGGCGCCTTTTCGATTCGGGGCACCTCCTGGGCGGCCTCGGTCAACACCAGAAAATCGGGTTCACGTCCCAATATGCCGAGTTTGCGCCGCGAGCCATAGAGCAGGAGGGCGTCGCCCAAGCGCAGGGCCATGCTGCCGAGATCGGAGCGGTAGGCCTTGCCTTCCCGCCAGATGGCCAGCACGTTGAGGTTGTATTTTTCGCGAAAATTCAACTGCCGCAGGGTTTTCCCAAAAAGACCGGAGTGGGGCGCCAGCATGGCCTCCACCATCCCCACTTCCCCGCTTTCAAGCGCCTTCGGCCCGGGGCCGCCGGCGGCCTCGACCTCCAGTTGGCTGAGACTGCGCAGAAATAAAAGATCGTCCAGCCGCCCTTCCACCAGAAGCCGGTCACCGGCCCGCAGCACTTCCCCGGAGTCCGGCAGCCAGTGGGTTCCGTCGGCCCGCGTGATGGCCAGAACGCCCACCCCCAGGGTCTCCCCCAGTCGGCTGTCCCCCAGAGTTTGCCCCACCAGCACCGATTCCGCCGGGACACGCATGCCCAGCAGCCGGTCTTCGAGCTGGTAGTCTGTCTGCAGCTTCGCGGCTGAGACGGGACGCATTGCGGCCAGCCCCGGCTCCGCCCGCAGGCGCTCCAGGTGTTCGCCGACCCCCTGGAGCAGCAGCAGATCGCCGTCGAAGAGAATCCGGTCCTGAAGATGGGTGCGGTAGCGCGAGGACCCCCGCCGGACGGCCAGCACATTGACCCCGAAGCGGCTGCGAAAACCCATTTCATTGAGGGTTTTACCGGCCAGAGGCCCCCCCGCAGCCAGGGTGACCTCGGCCACCTGCATGCCATCGGAAAAAAAGCGGGACAGGTCGACCGGGTCTTTTTCGATGTTCATCTCGCTCCAATGCAGCAGCTCACTCTGGAGCTGCCGCAGCCGTCCCAGGCGCCCCTCGACCGTCAGGCAGTCGCCGGCCTGAAGCACCTCGCCCGGCGATGGGGCCAGCAGGGTTCGATCCCGGCGCGTGATGCCCACCACGTTCAGGCCCAACACCGCCCCCAAACGGCTTTCCGCGAGACTCTTGCCCACCAGACCGGCCCCGGCCGGCACGCGCAGCTGGAACATGCGATCCTCCAGCCCGTATTGCGTCCGCAGGTCGATCCCGCCGCCCGCTTCAGGCGCCCGGTGGGTCGGCAGAAGATGCCGGCCCACCAGTGCCATGAAAAGAGTCCCGACGATCATCACGACCAGTCCGACAGGCGTGAAGTCGAACATCGTAAAGGGATTCAGGCCGTTGTCGCGCAAGGCTTCGCTGACCAGGATGTTGGGCGGGGTGCCGATCTGGGTGGTCAACCCACCCAACAGCGACCCGTAGGCCAGCGGCAGGAGCAGCCGCGAGGGGGGCCGCTGGGTCTGGCGGGCGATATCCATCACCACCGGCAGCATCAGGGCGGCCACGGCCACGTTGTTCATCACGGCCGACATCCCGCCGGCGCCGAGCATGATCACCGCCACCAGCCAGGCTTCGCTGCTGCCGGAGAGCTTCAACACCACCCGGCCGACGAGGTTCCCGACCCCGGTGCGGGTGAGCCCTCCGCTCAGGATGAAGACCGCCCAGACCGTCACCACCGCGGGGTTGCTGAACCCCGCAAGGGCGTCGAGCGGCTGGACCAACCCGCTGACCGCGACGGCGCCTAAAACCAGCAGGGCGGTCACCTCCATCGGGATCCACTCGGTCACGAGCAGCACCACGGCCGCCAACAGAATCGACAGCACCATTACAACGGGATACGTCACGCGCAGCCCTCCTTTCGGTTTTTACGGGATCGCCCCCGGTCTGCTCCGGCTGCCGGCAAACGGCGCTGCGCGCAACCCCCGGAGGCTGGTCGTCCCAAGCCTGCCGCCCGCGGGTTGACAGGCTCTCGGCGGCTTTCTATAGTGCCGCTTCCGGTTTGAGGGTCTCGGCAAGAAATAATTGCACATCTTGCTTGTCTTTTGGCCCGTCACCGGCGTTACATCCGCCGGCACATATCCCGATATGCACCGGCGAATGTGCCTGGGTGACGAACCAAAATCCGGCGCCATATTGTGCAATTATTTATTGCCGCGACCCTGA
>JBAPYE010000081.1:0-10148 GCA_049284575.1 Desulfobacterales bacterium | reverse complement strand
GCTTTGGTGTGCACGTGGACGAAGTCGTAGCGGCCTACGGCCTGGTGGGCCAATCTCAGGCGCGCTGCCAGGTCGGCCCCGGGGTCGGCGGAATCGACCACCGGGCGGCAGTCCAGACCGATGTAGGCTGCCAACCCTTGGTAGACGATGCCGGAGGCGATCAGAAGCCCGCGCAGACCGTTTTGCTCTTCAAACGGGGGCGCGCTTTTCAGTCGGCCGGCCCGTTGGGTCAGCATGCCGGTGATGGGCGGAGACCCAGCGACGGCGCGCAGGCGGTTGAGGGGCAGGGGCGCTAGGCGGCGGTAAAGGTACCCCAGGTATGCGCCGAGCGCCCGGGCGGTGCGCATGGCGGCCGGGTTGTGGAAAGCGGCCTGCCATGGCCGGGGTGCCATGACGGGGCGGCCGTGGGTCACCGGATCGGTGTCGGTCACCCGGGGAGAGACGTTCCCGCGCAGGGTCAGGATGCCGCGCAACCCCTCGGTGCGGGTGAAGTCGATCCGCACTTCCGCTTCTTCCCAGGGCGTGACCTGGCCGAAAAGCTGGTCGGCTTCGGCGACGGTGAAGGGTGGTTTGCCGTCGGCTAGCAGAAGACGATCGCCATCAGGTGTCAGGCTCGCCAGATGGGCCAGGATCGCCACGGTTTGGTTGTCCAGGGGAATCCCGGCGCCCAATGCCTCCAGGGCGCCGCGGCCCGGGAAATCCTCGGGGGCGTAGCCGAACATGGCGAAATGGGCGTTTTCGCTGGGCAGCGCCTGCCCCAGGGCGGCGGGATGGTAAAGACCATTGCAGCCAAGGGCCGCCAGGCGGTCCAAGGCCGGGGTGGCCGCCGCCTGGAGGGGGGTCTGGTGTCCCAGCCGCCGGTAGCTGCGATCCCCCGCGCCGTCCAAAAGGATTAAAATACACTTTTTGGTCATGGGGTTCCTCGGTATCAATCAATGCCGAAATTCTAAACCAAATCCCAGGCCGCTGCAATTCTATCGATTCCGTCGATACAATCCAATGCAAGGATAGATATTAAAAATTTGCCTGGCGGTGTAGAAATGGTATTTTAGCCGCATGTTAATCGACATGCACGTGCACACGACGGAATCGACCTGCAGCCGGCTCAGCCTGGACGAAATCCTGACCCACTCCCGGCGGCGGGGGCTGGAGGGTGTTTGCATCACCGATCACGGGAGCATGGCGGCGGCACGCACCCTTCGGGAAGGCCGCCAGCCCGACGGGCTGTATGTTTTTTTCGGTCTCGAATACGCCACCCCGGAAGGCGATTTCCTGGTCTTCGGTCCGTTTGCAGGACTTCCGCGTCATCTCGGCGCCCGCCGGCTTTTGGATCGGGTGGCGGCCGCCGGCGGGGTGGCCATTGCCGCGCATCCTTTTCGGCGAGGCCGGCCCGTCCGGGAGGATCTGATACGCGAGGGGTGCTGCCGGATCGTGGAGAGTCTCAACGGCCGCAACCGGGAGGCTGAAAATCGGGCGGTCGACGGCTGGCGGCGACGCTATGATTTCACGGAATGCGCCGGCAGCGATGCCCACTGCCTGGCAGAACTCGGCCGGGTGCGCACCCGCTTCCGGGAGCGCGTCGAAACCCGGGCGCAACTCTTGCGGGCGCTGAAATGCGGGGGGTACGCGCCGGAGCCGGCCGGTGGCATCCTGGTCCCAGCAGCTACCGGACACCCTCCTGCCTGGATGAAACATCCTCCAGGCAGGGCAACCCGCCCCGCCGCCCATGGCCTTGAATGAAAAATGAGTTGGAAGGCCGGCAATTGAAAACTATCCGGTGAAATTTTAAAACATGGAGGTGAAAAGACCGTGACGAGCAAAAAGGGATTCTCTTTGTCGGTGATTGCCCTGGCTTTGTTGTTGTGCGCCGTGCCTTCCCTGGCCGGAGATTTGGACCGCTTCGCCACTCTCGAGGGCACCCTGGACATTGCCGGCGGCACGGCACACATCCCGGTGATGAACGAGGCGGCCAAGCGGATCATGACCTTCAACCCGAAGATCCGGATCACCGTCGCCGGCGGCGGGACAGGCATCGGCGTCCAAAAGGCCGGCGAGGGGCTGGTGGATATCGGCAATACCGGGCGCGCCCTGTCCGAGGAGGAAGTGGCCAAGTTCGGCCTGCAGTCCTTTGATTTCGCCATTGACGGCGTGGCGCCCATCGTGCATCCGGAAAACCCCGTGACCGGTCTCACGGCCCAGCAGATCCGGGATATTTTTGCCGGGCGGATCACCCGCTGGAGCGAGGCCGGCGGTCCTGACGCAGCCGTTCATGTCTACGGTCGCGAGGAGGCCAGCGGCACCCACGAGGTCTTTTGGGGCAAGCTGCTCAAAAAGGAACCGATCGTGGCCAGCGCGAACATCATCCAGTCCAACGGCGCCATGAAGGTGGCGGTCTCCCAGGATGCCAACGCCATCGGCTACATGAGCATCGGCCATATCGACGACACGGTGAAGCCCCTGGCCGTCGACGGGGTCACGCCCTCCCAGGAAACGGCCGTTGACGGCAGCTACCCCGTGGTTCGGCATTTGTTCATGAACACCAAGGGCGACCCCAAGCCATTGGCGCGGGCGTTCATCGACTATATTCTGAGCGCGGAAGGCGAAGGCATTATCAGCGACGCCGGCTACATTCCGGTCCGGTAGTTTCGACCCCTCCCCGATTCCCATGCTTTTCGAGATCTGGATTCGACGCCTGTTGTGCACCGCCGCGATGGTTTGCACCGCGGCGGCTTTCTGCATTCTACTGGTCCTGGTTACCCTGGTTCTGCCGCTGTTCACCCCCGGCGGTTTAGGGACGGTGCTGTCCTGGCAGTGGCTGCCGTTTCAGGGGAAGTTCGGCATCCTGCCCATGGTCGTCGGCTCGCTCTGGCTCTCCCTGGGCGCCCTGGCCGCAGCCACGCCCCTGGCCGTGGGCCTTGCCTGCTTCGTGCAGGTCCTGGCGCCGGGCCGGATCAAGGGCTTCTGTCTGGCCCTGGTGCACTACATGACCAGCATCCCCACGGTAATCTACGGGTTTGTCTCGGTTTTTGTACTGGTTCCGCTGATGCGGCAGGGGTTTGACCGCGGCACGGGTTTTTCCCTGCTGACGGCCATGATTGCACTCACCCTGCTCATTCTGCCGACCATCGTATTGGTCTTTCACGCCACCCTGCGCGAGGTGGACCGCACGGCCCGGGCCACCTGCGCCGCGTTGGGGTTTTCCAAACCGTCCTACATCCGGCATGTGCTGCTGCCGCTTTCCAGGCGCGGCTTGCTGGCCGCCGTGATCCTGGGGTTCGGGCGGGCCGTGGGGGACACCCTGATCTCCCTGATGCTTGCCGGCAACGCCCCCATGGTCCCGGGCTCCCCAACGGACGCCATCCGCACCCTGACCGCGCACATCGCCCTGGTCGTGGCCACGGACAGCCAGAGCACGTTTTACCATTCGGTGTTTGCCGCCGGCCTGATCCTGTTCCTGATCATGGTCCTCATCAACCTGGCCCTGCGCCTGCTGGGCAGGTCCTTTGCCCCATGATCGCCGCCCAAAAACGAAGACTTGCGGACGCGGCAACGACCGCTTTCTGCTGGGGCGCGGCCGCAGGGACGGGGCTGGCCGTCCTGGCGGTCATAGGCTTTCTGGTTTTTCGCGGGGCAGGCACCCTGGGGCTGGAACTGTTTTTTGGGCAGACCCCCTGGTGGGACGCCGTGACCGGGACCCGCCCGGTCTTTGACGGGCTCTGGTCGGCCCTGGCCGGGACCTTGATTCTGGTGGTCCTTTCCTGTCTGATGGCCGTTCCCGTGGGGATTGCCGGCGGGATCTATCTATCCGTTTACGCCACCCGTCGTTTTCAGCGCATGACCGGGTTCGCCGTGGACCTGATGGCCGGCATCCCGTCGATTGTCATGGGTCTCTTCGGCTTCAGCATGATCGTGGTTCTGCGGCATGCACTCTTTCCCCACGCCAAGACCTGCCTGCTGCTGGCGTCGGTCTGCATCGCGCTGCTGATCCTGCCCTATCTGGTGCGCACCACCCAAAACGCCCTCTCCGGGCTGCCGGAGCATCTGCGGCTGCTGGGGCCAAGCCTGGGGTTTTCCACGTGGCAGAACACGCGCCACGTCCTGCTGCCCTCTGCCGGCCGGGGGATTCTGAGCGGCGTGATCCTGGCCATGGGACGGGCCGCCGAGGACACGGCCGTGATCCTGCTGACCGGCGTGGTGGCCCAGGCCTTTCTGCCTCGCAGCCTGTGGGACAAATTCGAGGCTCTGCCCTTCCGGATATACTATCTTGCCGCGGAACACCGCTCCGTTGCGGAACTGGACCAGGCCTTCGGCACGGCCCTGGTCCTGCTGATGCTCACCGGCGCGCTGTTTTGCCTGGCCTTCCTGATTCAGCGCGCCATGGAGCAGCGCTGGAAAACATAATGACCCTGCCGGAACCCATCCTGGAAATGCGCGATGTGACGGTCCGCTTCGATGAAAAGGTCGTTCTGGACCGGATCAATCTGCGCCTCGGCCGCGGAGAGCTGGTCATGGTCGTGGGGCCGTCCGGGTCCGGCAAAACGACCCTGCTGCGGGCCGTGAACCGGCTGAACGAGGAATACCCGGGGTGTGCGACGCACGGCCGGGTGCGGGTTCGGCTGCAGGACAGCTGGCTGAACTGCTATGCTGAAAATTTCCCCCTGACCGATCTGCGCCTGCGCGTGGGTATGGTCTTTCAGCACCCCAATGTTCTGCCGTTTTCGATTCGGAGGAATCTGACCCTGCCCCTGCGCGTCGCGCTGGGCCTGGGCAAGCGAGAAGCGGAGGTGCGGGTCCGGCGCGCCCTGGAGGACGTCTGGCTGTGGGAGGAGGTCAAGGACCGTTTGCGCGACAGCGCCCTGACCCTTTCCGGCGGCCAGCAGCAGCGCCTCTGCCTGGCCCGGGTGCTGGCCCTGGACCCCGCCATCCTGCTGCTGGACGAGCCCACGGCCTCCCTGGATTTCAAGGCCACCCGCAAGATCGAGGCCCTCTTTGAGAGCCTCAAAGAGCGCTACGCCATTCTGGCCGTGACCCACAGCCTGAGCCAGATGCGCCGCCTGGCGGACCGGGTCCTGATCTTGCGCGGGGGGCGACTGGTATCGCAGCTTGCCCGCGCGGAATTCCAAAACCAGGCAGGTTGCCTGGAGATCATGGAGGAGTTTTTCTAAAAAAAGGCCTTCGATCGGGTGAATTTCGGGAGGCGGCGGGTGCGGATGCAGCCGGCGCGCATCAGTTGAGGGCGCCGTCCTTCCAGTACTTGGTGCCCTTGACGGTGGCCTGCAGGGCCAGCCCGCTTTCGGTCAGCTGATAGATCGTGATGTTGTCGAAGACCGCCTCCCCGCCGACGGCCGCCCCCATGTCGCTGGCTTTGGCGGCGGCGTCCGCGTGCCCGCCGAACTCCCAGCCGCTGTCGATGAACTGCTGCAGGGTGGCTAGGTCGTGAAAAATGAAGACGGTTCGAAAATCCTTCACCCCGGCGCCCAGGCCGATGCCGACCTCCCCCATTTTCATGTAGGTGTTTTTCCCGCTGCGATTGTCCCGGACCACGCCGTAGCCGCCGCCGAAGCTGGCCAGGATGATGTTGATGTTGGCGTTGCTGAAAACGGCGTACCCCGGGGCCTTGGCGATCTGTCCCCTGGCCTGGGGGCGACAGGTGTAAAGGTCCGAGAGGGTCTTGTTTTTCATCTCGAGGATGGCCTGCCGCTTGTCCTGGGGGGTGGTGCCCTTGGTGGTGGCGCAGCCCGCGATTAGGGCGGCCGCAAGCAGGGCGAGCCCTGCGAGTCGAATGCCATGCATGTCCTTTTCCCTCCGATGGCCGCCTGAACGGCGCCGCATTGCTGCTCTGGTGCGTTTTAGTTCGGTATCAATGGGGTAATCGGTGGGGGATGAGCAACTCTTTAGGATGCCTGCCGTGTACCGGCCACAACGCTTGCGGGCACCCAAATGCCCGTGCCGCTTGACCCGGGGTGCTCGGGGGATGCGTGCCCTCGGGGTGTTTCGAGTTGGTAAAATTTTTTTTCCATGTTATGTTTTTGATCGATTTGGATTTCCCACCCTTAATATTCCATGGGAAGGTGGCGCACATGAAAGCTGTCAGGAAAAGGGGTTTTATCTTAACGCTCGGTCTGACGCTTTTTCTGGCAGGGGGGTGTTTGCCGACGATGGTTTCCGTCAGTACCCCTGAAATTCGAAACGTCGAAAATGATGTCTTCAGCGCTCAATTGGAACCTCTATCGCAAGGTAAAAACTATTTTGATCGTTTCCGGCTCACGGTCACCAACAAGACCGCCCAAGATCTGGAAATCGATTGGAATCAAACCCGCTATTTCTACAACGGACGCGATGGCGGTGTTTTCGTGTTCGAGGGCATAGCGCCCGAAGACATCAAAAACGCAACCATCCCGCCGGGCAGCATTCCTGCGGGTCAGACCTTTGCAGAGGAGATCGGTCCGCTGCAACTCGTGGCCAGGGGAGCTCTCGCTGGAAAGGGTGCTGAGGCCGGGAAAATAACATTCGGTATGATTCCAAGCGGGGAAAGCGGGATACTGTTGGTTATTAGGCAAAAAGGGAAGACGCTCGAAGAGAAAATAATGGTCAAAATTTCGCAAAGGGAAGTCCCCAAGTAAAGATCCGAACCCATTGAAAAGCCGCCCACCCATACAAAACCAGACGGTCTTTTTTGGATTTAAGAGATCGCCCTCCCGCCTGTCGCAGATCTCCAAATAACGTCATTAAAAGCATTTCACCCCGCCGTGGGGTGTTTTTTCAGAAAGATATCTGACGGGAATCCCGGGGATGGGCCTGGCTGTACATCTCCCGGTTTTCTTGGTTCATTAGAAAGCCGGTTGCGGGGGGATTGGCTTTTGCCGCTGCCTCTACATCAGCACCCTGGCGGCCGCATCGGCCCAGGCGATCAGCGGGGTGGGGTAAAGGCCGGCCAGGACGGTCAGGGCCACCAGGAAATAGGCCAGGCCGCGGGTGAGGGGCGGCATCATTAGCGGCGGGAGGTCGTCCGGGGGCGCCGTCAGGTAGGCCGCCCGCACCACCATCAGGTAGAAGTAGAGGGAGATGACGACGTTGACCATGGCGATCAGCACGAGGCTGACATGCCCCTGGGCGATGGCGGCCCTGAAGACCAGAAACTTGCCGGTAAAGCCGATGGTGGGGGGGATCCCCGCCAGGCTGAAAACCGCCATCATCAGGGCCAGCGCCAGGATCGGGGAGCGGCGGTGCAGACCGGCCAGATCGGTGATCGCCATGTTGCGGCCGCCGCTGGCGGCGACGATCAGCACCAGGAAGCAGGTGAACTTCATCACCAATAGCGCCAGGGCGTAAAAGATCGCGCCGCCGTAGCCGGCGGGGGTCATGCTGAGGATGCCGATCAGGACATAGCCGGCCTGGGCGATGCTCGAATAGGCCATCAGGCGCTTGAAGTCCTTCTGAACGATGGCGCTCAGGTTGCCCACCGTCATGGAGACGATCGCCAGGGCCACCAGGGCATCGGTCAGGAAGGTGCCGGCGCCGTCGGTGAGGGCCGTCAATCGCATCAGGACAGCGATCGCGGCCACCTTGGAGACCGTTGCGATGGTGGCCGACGCTTGGTGGGCGGCCCCTTGGTAGACATCCGGGGCCCAGAAGTGAAAGGGAAAGACGGCGAGCTTGAAGAAAAACCCGGTCAGCGTCAGCAGCAGGCCGATGGCTACCATCGGCTGGTGCAGCAGGCCGGGCAGGACCGTCATCAGATCCGCCAGGTAGGCGGACTGGGCGGCGCCGTAGAGCAGCGCCAGGCCGAAGATCATCACCGCCGAGGCCGCGGCGCCGATCAGAAAATAGGTCAGGCCGGCGCGGATGCCCTGGCGCGGGTCGGCCCGCAGGGTGACCAGGACGTAGAGCGAGTAGCTGGAGAGCTCCAGCGCGACGTAAAGCGGCAGCAGATGAACGCAGCCCACCAGCAGCATCAGGGCCAGGGTGCTGACCGTCAGCAGCAGGTAAAATTCGGGGTGGTGGTCCTCGGCGATGCCCGCCAGGTCGTTGCAAACGCAGACGATCAGGAAAAACCCCATGGCCAGCAGGGCCTTGAACACCTGGGAGAAGAGGTCCACGCGGTAGGCGCCCAGGAACAGGTCCCCCCGCAGGGGTACACACGCCAGACAGACTCCCAGTCCGATGGCCGCCAGGACGACCGCCGTGAGGTAGTCGCGTTCGGGGTCGGGGCGCCCGGTCATGGAGACGACTAGAAACACCATGGCGGCCACCAGGAAGAAAAGTTCGGGGCTGAAAAGGGTCCAGTTCATCAGGGCAATCCGTTGAAAAGCGCCACCGTCGCGGTTTGGATCATGTTCACCATGAGCGCTGGGAAAAGGCCGAAAAGCACGATCACCGACACCAGGATGACCCGCGGCACGCCCAGTAGCGGCGGGATGTCCGGCAGGTGCGCTAAGCGTTGGTTAACCGGGCCATAGCAGGTCTGTTGGACCACCCGCAGAATGAAAAGCGCGCTGATCACCAGCGCCCCGACCGCCAGGCTGCCGTAGAGCGGGTCGACTTTGAAGGCGGCGATAAAGACCAGCAGCTCCGCCCAGAAGCTGGCCAGGCAGGGTACGCCGATGCCGGTCAGGGCCGCCACGATGAAAAACGAGGCCGCCCGTGGCATGCTGCGACTGAGCCCCCCCAGTTCCGCGATGGCCTTGGTGTGGGTGCGGTCGTAAATATAGCCCACCGCCGAGAAGAAAAGGGCCGTCATGACGCCGTGGGCGAACATCTGGAAGACCGCGCCATTCAAGCCCTCCACCGTCACGGTGGCCAGCCCCAGGCCGACGATGCCCATGTGCGAGACGCTGGAGTAGCCGATGACGTATTTGAGGTCGGTCTGGCGCAGGCCCACCAGGGCGCCGTAGACGATGCCGACGGTCGCCAGTCCGGCCATCAGCGGCGCCCAGTGCTGCCAGCCCACGGGGCAGAGGAAGATCCCCACCCGCAGGATCCCGAAGGCCCCGATTTTCATCAGCACCCCGGCGTGGATCATGCTGACCCCGGTGGGGGCCGCCACGTGGCCCACCGGCGACCAGGTGTGAAACGGCCAGACCCCGGCCAGAATGCCGAAGCCGAGATAGAGCAGCAGGAAGGCGAACTTCTCCTGGTAAGGCGTGAACGTCCCGGGCTGCATGAGGGCCGTGATGTCGAAGGTCTCGAGCCCGGCCTGGGCCGCCAGGTAGAGGATCGCCGGCAGGATCAGGGCGCTGCCGGCCAAGAGGTAGAGGGTCAGCTTCATGGCCCCGTATTCCTTGCGGGTGCTGCCCCAGACGGCGATCAGAAGGTACATGGGAAAAAGCGACACGTCGTACCAGACGAAGATGAAAAAGAGGTCCAGGCTCATGAAGAGGCCGAAAACACCGGCCACCAGCAGGAAGGTCAGGGCGAAGAACTCCTTGACGCGCGTCTCCAGCTCCCACATGGTCAGAACGCCGGTGAAAAAGACGATGCCGGTCAAAAGCAGCATGGGCAGGTTGAAGCCGTCGACGGCGTTGAACCAGGTGATTCCCAGGGAGGGCACCCACGGGACTTTCTCGACGAACTGCAGCCCGCCCGCGGACTGGTCGTAGGCGATAAACAGGCCGGCCGAGAGCAGCAGGCTGAGCCCCGAGCAGACGGCGCTGATCCACTTGATCTGCCGAGTGCGGGCGGCGGGAGTGCAGAGGATCGCCAGCAGCCCCCCGATGCAGCACAGCAGCAACAGGCTCAAGAAAGGGAAGCGGGCGTATGCCATGGGCGCCATCGTGCGGTCCCCTTAAAGAAAGAAATAAAAGGCCAGCAGGGCCATGGTGACGAAGATTACCATCAGGCGGTACTGAATCAGGCCGCAGTGGGCGCGCTCCAGCAGGCCCCCGGCCCCGGCCGTGGCGCGGGCCAAAGTGTCGATGCCGTCGTCGATCACCCGCCGGTCGTTCCAGGCGCAAAATCCCGACAGCACCCGGTAGACGACGCGGTCCAGCAGTCGGCGGTAGAAGCGGTCGAGAAACCACCGTTGGCTGAAGAGCAGGTAAAGCGGCGGGATCTTTTCCACGAAGCCCACCTGGCGTGAGCGCGGCCGCCCGAATTCCAGCCCGGCCAGCAGCAGTCCGGCAAGGGCCAGCCCGACTGCCCCCAGGAGC
>JBAPYE010000080.1:0-4214 GCA_049284575.1 Desulfobacterales bacterium | reverse complement strand
GTCTGCAGGACGCCGGCGGGCGGGTGACCATCGTGAACCGCTCGGTCGATCGTGGCGCAGCCTTGGCCCAACGGTTGGGTGCGGACTTCCGCCCGCTCGCCGAAGCCGCCGGCCTCGCCTGTGAGATTCTCGTCAACACCACCCCCCTCGGGATGGCGCACGTGGGCGGCGCCCTGCCGGTCCCGGCCGAGCTGCTGCAGCCGGGGATGGTCGTCATGGACATCGTCTACACCCCCCTTGAAACGCCGCTACTAGCGGCCGCCGCCCGGCAGGGGTGCCGCACGATTCCCGGCACGGCGATGTTCGTTTACCAGGGTGCCCGCCAGTTTGAACTCTGGACCGGCCGGAGCGCCCCCGTCGCGGTCATGGAAAACGCCGTTCACACCGCCCTGACCGTCACAACCGGCCGCAGCTGAGCGCTGCGCAATTCCCCACCAAAGGACGCCAGCATGCAAACCATCACCCCCCGGCCGTTGAAGCCTGAAAACAGCGTCACGGTGCCGGGTTCAAAAAGTTTTACCCACCGCCTCCTGATCGCCGCGGCCCTGGCCGAGGGCCGCAGCCGGCTGGAAAACCCGCTGCACAGCGAAGACACCGACCTTACCGCGCGCGCCCTTGGCCAGCTGGGAGCGCGCATCGAAACCGAAGCCGACGGCGCCTTCGCGGTTGCGGGGACCGCCGGCCGGCTCAAGGCCTGCAGCGACCCCCTGTACCTCGGCAACTCGGGCACCTCCATGCGCCTCTTAACCGCCGTGGCGGCCCTGGGAAGCGGGCCCTACCGGCTCACCGGCACCGATCGCATGGGCAGCCGGCCCATCGTCGACCTGGTGGACGGACTCGGCCAGATCGGCGTGCCGGTCCAAACCCTCGAAAAAAAGGGCTGCCCGCCCCTGACCGTCACCGGCGGCAGGGTGCAGGGCGGAAAGCTGTCCCTCAACTGCAGCCTGAGCAGCCAGTACCTCTCGGCCCTGCTGCTGATGGCGCCCTACACCGTCGAGGGGCTCGAGATCACGATCAGCGCCGGCCCCGTATCGCGCCCCTACATCGACATGACCGTGCACACCATGGGGATATTCGGGGTGCCGGTCGCGCGCGAGGGCTACCGCCGCTTCCGGGTGGCGGGCGGTCAGTGCTACCGCGCGGGCCGCTACCGGGTGGAGGCGGATGCCTCCCAGGCGGGATACTTCTGGGCGGCGGCGGCGATTACGGGAAGCACGATAACCGTGCGGGGCACCGCCGAAAGTTCCCTGCAAGGCGACAGCCGCTTCATCGCGCTTTTGGCCGCCATGGGCTGCCGGGTCAGCGCCGCCAAAGACGGCATCACGGTCAGCGGCGGCCCGCTTGATGCCATCTCGGCGGACATGCGCGACATGCCCGACATGGTGCCCACGCTGGCGGTGGTGGCGGCCTTTGCCCGCGGCACGACCACCATCCGCAACGTCGCGCACCTCAAGGCCAAGGAAAGCGACCGGATCGCGGCCGTGGTCAGCGAACTCAACCGGATGGGGGTTTCCGCCCAGGCGCGGGAGGACGGCATGACCATCACCGGCGGCCGGCCGGTCGGGGCCGTGATCGAAACCTACGACGACCACCGCATCGCCATGAGCTTTGCCCTGGCCGGGTTGAAAGTCCCCGGGGTGGTGATCCGGGACCCCGACTGCGTCAAAAAATCCTTCCCGAACTACTGGCAGGTTTTCGAAACCCTCTTTGCAACGTGAGCGCCACTCAGGGCTGCGCGGTCAGAATGATGCGGGCATCCACGATGCTCAGCCCCTTTTCGTGGCTGATGACGGGGTTTAAGTCCATCTCCTGAATGTCGGGGTAGGCTTCGATGATTTCCGAGCATTTGACCAGCAGTTTGCGTAGGGCCTTTTTGTCGCAGGCGGGGAATCCCCTGAAGCCGTCCAGCAGGGGGGCGGACTTGATTTCCGCGATCATCTTTTCGGCGGAAAGGTGCGAAATCGGCAGGACCCGGAAGGCCACGTCCTTGAGGATTTCCACCAGCACCCCGCCCAGACCGAACATGATGACCGGGCCGAACTGGTCGTCGCGCTTGGTGCCGATGATGACCTCCAGCCCCTCGCGGGCCATGGGGGACACCAGCACCCCGCGGATGTCGGCCTGGGGGTTGTAGCGCCGGGCGTTTTCAAGGATCTCCGCATAGGCGCACGCTATCGCCGCGGGGTCTTCCAGGTTGACCCGCACGCCCCCGGCGTCGCTCTTGTGCAGGATGTCGGGCGAGACGATCTTTAACACCGCCTTGCCGCTGAAGCCGCCGGCCAGTTTGACCGCCTCCTCCGCGCTGTGGGCGACCCCCTCGGCGGGCACCGGCACCTCGTGAAGCGCCAGCAGCGCCTTGGCTTCCGACTCCAGCAGGGTGGCCCGCTTTTCCGCCCGCGCGGCCGCGATCAGGCGGCTGCCCTCGGCCTTGGCCTTGGCCCCCCAGTTGAGCACGAAATTGGATTTGGCGTGATAGCTTTTGAGATAGTTGCCGTACTGCGCCAGGACCCCCATGCATTTGCAGGCCACATCCAGGGAGTCGTAAACCGGGATCCCGTAGTAGCGCAGCAGGTGCAGGGAATGGGGTTTTTCGGAGCTGTAGAGGCTGTGGAGAACGATGGGTTTTTTGCTCTTGGCGACCATCTTGCCCATGCGATGGGCCGCATCCTCCTCTTTGAGGGCCAGCGACGCGGCAAAGCGGATGCCGTAGCCGCCAAACAGCCCGACGATCAGCAGCCCGCCGACATTGGGGTCTTTCAGCAGCACCTCGGCGCAGTCGGCGAAGATGGTCGGGTCGGCGTCGGTGCCGCCGGCCACGTCCACCGGGTTGCGCAGTGAGGCGGCCGCCGGCAGAATGGCCTTGAGTTTCTGCTGGGTTTTTTCGGAGAGTTTCGGGATCTGGAGCCCCAGATCCGACAGCAGGTCGGCGGCGATGGTGGCATGCCCGCCGCCGTCGGCCAGAATCGCCACGTTGTTGTTTTTCAGAGGCGGCAGACTGGACAGGGATTCAACGGCCGGAAAGAGCTCGTCGGAGTTTTCGATCACGATGATGCCGGCGCGTCCGAAGGCCGTTTTGGCCACCTCGGAGATGCCCGCCAGCGCCCCGGTGTGGGACCCCGCCGATAGCTTACCGGTGCTGGAGCGCCCGCTCTTGAGCAGCACGATGGGCTTTTCCTGGGTGGTCTTGTAGGCCTGTTGGAGAAACCGGCGGCCGTCGCGCATGCCCTCCACGTACATCAGGATGGCCTTGGTGTCGGGGTCCTGCCGAAAAAACTCGAGGTACTCGTGAAACTTGATGTCCGCCTCGTTGCCCACCCCCACATAGTAGGAAAACCCCCGCAGGCTCTTGATTTTGGCTTCCATGATGAGGGTCAGGGCCATGTTGCCGGACTGGGCGAGCAGTGCGATGTCGCCCTTGGGGGCCTCCCGCAGCCCCACCAGGTTGAGGTTCTTCTTGAGGTTGAACATCCCCGAGGTGTTGGGTCCGATCAGACGAATGCCGTGTTTACGCGCGACGGCCATCACCGCCGCTTCCAGCGATCGGCCGGCGTCCCCGGTTTCACCGAAGCCGCCGGCGATGATGACCGCACCCTTGACCCCCTTCTGGCCGCATTCCTCCAGCACGGCGGGAATCGAGCGCCCCGGGGTGGTAACCAGGGCGATGTCCACCGGGCCTTCGATGTCGGTGACCTTGGCGTAGCAGTGCAGCCCGAGGACCGAGGACTCTTTGGGGTTGACGGGGTAAATCACGCCTTCGAACTTCTCGTCGAGCAGGGTGCGAATGGCCTGGTAGCCTCTTTTGGTTTCATTGCGGGATGCGCCGATAATCGCGACGGAATCGGCGTCGAGAATGCGTTCAAGCGTCATGTCGTCCTTCCTGCAAGGATTTGGGGGTGAATGTCATCGGGGCGCACGCAACGCAGAAATTGACCTTCTGGGCAACTCAAACGTCAATTCCTGGTGGTACGGCGTTTTTCGAAGATCACAGCCGGTTTTAGGTCCCCTGATGCCGCCTGGGTTTTGTGTCCCGTTGTCCCGGGCCGAGCATCGCAGCAGCCGGCGATAAAGGCCCTGTGGCTGTCTGAGCGTAAGCGAGTTCCACAGGGCCCGCCGGCTGCGAGAAGCGCAGGGCAGCCCGAAGGGCCCCGGGACGAGGGCGGCTTCTTTTGGTTCGTTTGTCCGCACAAGAAAATGAACAGAGATGAATCGGAATG
>JBAPYE010000079.1:0-7280 GCA_049284575.1 Desulfobacterales bacterium | reverse complement strand
TAAAACGTCGTGAGACAGTTTGGTCCCTATCTTTCGTGGGCGCAGGATATTTGAGAGGATCTGTTCCTAGTACGAGAGGACCGGAATGGACGAACCAATGGTGTTCCAGTTGTCGCGCCAGCGGCATAGCTGGGTAGCTAAGTTCGGCAAGGATAACCGCTGAAAGCATCTAAGCGGGAAGCCAGCCTCAAGATGAGATATCCCATTTCGGTGGAGACACCGAAGCTAAAGACCCCTTGAAGACTACAAGGTTGATAGGCCAGGTGTGTACGCACAGTAATGTGTTGAGCTTACTGGTACTAATCGGTCGTGAGGCTTGACCACAATTACTTCTGGGCATTCTAAACGTTTTCATTAGCTCGTAGATCAGTTGTCAGACAGATTTTCGGTGGCGATAGCAAAGAGGTCACACCCGTTCCCATCCCGAACACGGAAGTTAAGCTCTTTAGCGCCGATGGTACTGCACGGGAAGCTGTGTGGGAGAGTAGGTCGCCGCCGAATTCTTCGCTAAACCCCAGCCCGCCAACCCCCGGGCTGGGGTTTACTTTTTTCGCCCCACCTACCGGTTCAATCCCGGCAACCTCAGGCTGGCGACAGTTTATTCGCTTGCCAGCACCTCCCCCGATCCGCTATAGAATCATACCATCGGATGCAATCTTGAAAGCCGTTTTGGGCTGAACACCTGAAAGGAGAGCTGGCGCGATGGTTGAGTTTGCATATCAGGAAATGTTTCCACTGGGCGAGGACACCACCGAATACCGGCTTCTAAGCCGGGAGTTCATCTCCACCGGGACCTTCAACGGTTTAGAGATCCTGAAAATCGCCCCCCAGGGGTTGACCTTGCTGGCTGAAAATGCCTTCAGGGATGTGTCGCACCGCTTGCGCCCCAAACACCTTTCTCTGCTGGCCGACATTTTCAAAGACCCGGAGGCCTCCGCCAATGACCAAATGGTGGCCCTGGAAATGATAAAAAACGCGGTCATCAGCGCCGAGGGTCAATTTCCGATGTGTCAGGACACCGGCACGGCCATCGTCATGGGGAAAAAAGGACAGCAGGTCTGGACCGCCACCTGCGACGAGAAGGCCCTTTCAGAGGGTATTTTTAACGCCTACACGCGCAACAACCTGCGGTATTCTCAGAATGCCGCCCTGAGCATGTACCAAGAGAAAAATACCGGCTGCAACCTTCCGGCTCAAATTGAGCTTTACGCCACCGAGGGCGACACCTACAAATTTCTCTTCATCGCCAAGGGGGGCGGCTCGGCCAATAAGACCTACCTCTTTCAGGAAACCAAGGCTGTTCTCACCCCGGCGACCCTGCTGCCCTTCATGGTGGCAAAAATGAAAACCCTCGGCACGGCCGCCTGCCCCCCCTATCACCTGGCGTTTGTCGTCGGCGGCACCTCGGCGGAAATGACCCTTAAAACCGTCAAACTGGCCTCCGCGGGCTATCTGGACCACCTCCCCGAGACCGGCAACGAAGGGGGCCGGGCCTTTCGCGACCGGGAACTGGAGACGCAGGTGCTTCAGGCCTCCCGGGAACTCGGGATCGGCGCCCAGTTCGGCGGCAAATATTTCTGCCTGGACGTCCGTGTTATCCGCCTCCCCCGCCACGGGGCCTCATGTCCCATCGGGCTGGGGGTCAGCTGCAGCGCCGACCGCAATATAAAGGCTAAGATTACGCGCGACGGCATCTTTCTCGAACAACTCGAGCAAGACCCCGCGCGCTACCTGCCCACCCTGGAAGGCGCCGAGGGCCGAAAAGCGGTGCGTATCGATCTGAATCAACCCATGAGCGCGATTCGCGCCACTTTAAGCACCCATCCCGTGGCAACCCCCCTGCTGCTAACCGGAAAAATCGTCGTCGCCCGGGACATCGCCCACGCCAAGCTCAAAGAGCGCCTGGACAGCGGTGAAGACCTGCCCCAATACTTCAAAGACCACATCATCTACTACGCCGGGCCGGCCAAAACCCCCGAAGGCCAGCCTTCGGGGTCTTTCGGCCCGACCACTGCCGCCCGGATGGATCCCTACGTGCCAATTTTTCAAAAACGGGGGGCCTCGCTGGTCATGCTGGCCAAGGGCAACCGAACCCGCACCGTCACAGACGCCTGCAAAGCCTTCGGCGGCTTTTACCTCGGCTCCATCGGCGGGCCGGCAGCCAGGCTCGGCAAAGAGTGCATCACGGCTGTCCGGGTGCTCGAGTACCCCGAGTTGGGTATGGAGGCCATTTACGAAATTACCGTCAAAGATTTCCCCGCCTTCATTCTCACCGACGACAAGGGCAACGATTTTTTTGACGGCCTGTTGGACTGACCTCTGGTTCCCCGTGCGCCAACCGCACCTGCCCTTGGGATCACACGGGTGGTTGTGGCCGCACCCCACGGCCCATCGTTTCTCCGGCTGGTCTGTTTTCTTCTGTACGGCGGTAGGAGGTTCGCACTCACCGAAATGAAAGCGCGGACGGCATCCTGCGGATTTCATTCAGTACTTTTTCTTTACAAATCTCGCTTGGTATCATAATAATTTTTTCCTGGCGATGTCGCTGTATCGAAAACAGGCGCGAGCCCTCGGCTAGTCCCCGCCTTTAATTCAAAGTAAAGTAAGGAGCGATCTATGGCAAAAGCAATGAAAACCATTGACGGCAACACCGCAGCCGCGCACGTGGCCTACGCCATGAGTGATGTGGCCGCGATTTACCCGATCACCCCCTCCTCCCCCATCGGGGAAATTGCGGATGAATGGGCCGCCGAGGGGCGCCAAAACATTTTCGGCCAGACCATGACCGTACGCCAGCTGCAGTCCGAAGCCGGTGCAGCGGCCGCGGTTCACGGCTCTCTGGCAGCCGGCGCACTGACCACGACCTTCACCGCTTCCCAGGGGCTGCTGCTGATGGTCCCCAACATGTACAAAATGTCCGGGGAATTGCTTCCGGGCGTTTTGCACGTCACCGCACGGGCCATCGCCGCCCATGCCCTCTCCATCTTTGGCGACCACCAGGATGTCATGGCCGTCCGGCAGACGGGTTTCGCCCTGCTGGCCTCCGCGTCGGTGCAGGAGGCGATGGATTTAGGGCTGGTGGCGCACCTCGCCGCCATCGAGGCCAGCGTGCCCTTTCTGCATTTCTTCGACGGCTTCCGCACCTCCCATGAAATTCAGAAAATCGAGATGATCGATTATGCCGACATGGCCAAGCTGGTCAACTGGGAGGCCGTCCGATGCTTTCGGTCCCGCGGCGCCAACCCGGAAAGACCGGAACTGCGGGGAACCGCCCAGAACCCGGACATCTATTTCCAGAACCGCGAGGCGGCCAATCCCTTTTACCAGAAAGTTCCCGCGATCGTCGACGACTACATGAAAAAGGTCAGCCGCCTGACGGGCCGCGCCTACAAAGCGTTTGACTATGTGGGCGCCCCGAATGCCACCCGGGTGATCATTGCCATGGGGTCTTCGTGTGAAACCATCGAGGAAGTCGTCACCCATCTGGTGAAACAGGGCGAGGCGGTCGGCCTGATCAAAGTCCGCCTCTATCGCCCCTTTTCCACGGCGCATCTGCTGGCGGTCCTACCGGCCACGGCCGACCGCATCACCGTGCTTGACCGCACCAAGGAGCCCGGGTCCATCGGGGACCCGCTTTACATGGACGTCTGCACGACCTTTATGGAACGCGGCGACATGCCGACCATTCTCGGCGGCCGTTACGGGCTGGGCTCCAAAGAGTTCAACCCCGGCATGGTCAAGGCAATCTTTGACAACATGAACGCCGTGGGCCCCAAAAACCATTTCACCATCGGCATTGACGACGACGTCAGCCACACCTCGCTGGATTATGAGGAAGGCTTCGACGTGGCGCCGGAAGGCACCGTGCAGAGCAAGTTCTGGGGCCTGGGCGCCGACGGCACCGTCGGGGCCAACAAAACCGCCATCAAAATCATCGGGGACAACACCGACCTTTACGCCCAGGCCTATTTCGCCTACGACTCCAAGAAGTCCGGCGGGGTCACCATGTCCCACCTGCGTTTCGGCAAAAAGCCGATCCAGTCCACCTACCTGATCGACTCGGCGGATTATATCGCCTGCCACAAGGACAGCTACGTCACCATCTATAATGTGCTGGAGGGAATTAAAACCGGCGGTACCTTCGTGCTCAACTCCCCCTGGAGCCTCGCGGACATGGAAGAGAAGCTGCCGTGGACGATGCGGCGCACCATTGCCCGCAAAAAACTCAAGTTCTATAATATCGACGCGGTTAAAATTGCCCAGGAGGTGGGGCTCGGCGGCCGGATCAACATGATCATGCAGACCGCGTTCTTCAAACTCGCCAACGTGATCCCGGTGGAAGAGGCGGTCACCTACCTGAAGGATCAGATCAAGAAGATGTTCGGTCGCAAGGGCGAGAAAATCGTCAAAATGAACCACGATGCCGTGGACCACACCCTCGACAACCTGGTTGAAATCACATATCCCGAATCCTGGGCCGATGCCGGCGAGGTTAAAGCGCCGGCCAAAGACGAGCCGGAATTCGTCACCAAGGTGCTGCGCCCGATGGTGGCCCAGCAGGGCGACAAGCTGCCGGTCAGCGCCTTCAGCCCCGACGGCATTTTCCCCGTGGCCACAACCCAGTACGAGAAGCGCGGCGTCGCCATCATGGTGCCCGAATGGATCATGGAAAACTGCATCCAGTGCAACCAGTGCGCCATGGTCTGCCCGCATGCCACCATCCGGCCGTTTCTGCTGACCGACGAAGAATTGGCCGCCGCCCCTCAAGGCTACGAGGCCAAAAAAGCACTCGGCAAAGAGCTCAAGGGCTACACCTTCCGGATGCAGGTCGACACCCTGGACTGCATGGGCTGCGGCAACTGCGCCGACATCTGCCCGGCCAAAAAGAAGGCCCTGGTGATGAAGCCCCTGACCACCCAGACGGACTCCCAGATTCCCAACTGGGATTACAGCCTGACCCTGCCCAATCGTGCCCAGCTGATCAAACGCGACAGCGTCAAGGGCAGTCAGTTCTACCAACCCCTGCTGGAGTTCTCGGGAGCCTGCGCCGGCTGCGGCGAAACACCCTACGCCAAGCTTCTGACCCAGCTTTTCGGGGAGCGCATGGTGATCGGCAATGCCACCGGCTGTACCTCCATCTGGGGCGGCTCGGCGCCGGCGATTCCCTACTGCGTCAACGAAGACGGCTTCGGCCCGACCTGGGGCAACTCTCTTTTCGAGGACCCGGCAGAGTTTACCTACGGGATGTTTCTCGGGCAGCTGCAGCAGCGCGCCAAGCTGGCCGACCTGGTCACCGAAGCCCTGGCAACGGACATCCCACCGGAGGTTCGCGACGCGCTCCAGGGCTGGCTGGACAACCGCAAGGATGCCGGGGGGTCTCGCAAGTACGGCGACGAGCTCAAAAAACTTTTGCCGCAGCACCCGCAGAACCAGCTGCTGGCGGACATCAGCACCTATGCCAAATTCTTCACCAAAAAATCCTACTGGATTTTTCTCGGCGACGGCTCGGCATACGACATATCCTTTGGCGGGCTCGATCACATCATGGCCAGCGGTGAGGATATCAACATCATGGTCTATGACACCGAGGTCTACTCGAACACCGGCGGCCAGTCCTCCAAGGCCACACCCATCGGCTCCGTGGCCAAATTTGCCGCCTCCGGCAAAAAAACCGCCAAGAAGGATCTTGGCGCCATGGCCATGACCTACGGTTACGTCTACGTCGCCAACGTGGCGATGGGCGCCAACAAACAGCAGCTGGTGAAGGCGGTCAGCGAGGCCGAAAGCTATGACGGCCCCTCCCTGATCATGGCCTACTCGCCCTGCATCAACCACGGCATCAAAAAGGGCATGGGACGCAGCCAGGAAGAATCCCGCCTGGCGGTTGCAAGCGGGTACTGGCCCCTTTACCGTTACAACCCGCTGCTCAAGGCGGAAGGCAAGAACCCGTTTATCCTGGATTCCAAGGAACCCGATGGGTCGCTCCAGGAATTTCTGGCAGGTGAAGTCCGCTACGCCTCCCTCAAGCAGACCTTCCCGGAAGAGGCCGCCAGGCTGGACGCCCTGCTGGAAGCCGAATACCAGGAACGCTACCTCATGCTCAAGACCATGGCCGAGCAGGAACCGCCCCGGGTGACGGTCTCGCCCGAGGACGCGGCGGCAACGCCGCCCCAGGAAACACCGCCTGAAAAGGATCCCAGCTGCACCCTTTCCGGCACCGCCGAGCATGCCGGGCGGGGCGCTCAGGATGAGCCCTGTGATGACGGCCGGGCCGGATAAGTTCGGCAGCGGCGGACGTCAGGCTTTGACCGCCGCGGTTGCCGGTTTTCTCGAAACGGGAGAGGCCGTCTGCACTTGCAGACGGCCTCGCTTGAATGGCCCCTTTCACGCGGCACCGGAAGGCCGGGTTTTGGTCTATCACCTCGGCTGCCTCGCCGGTACCTGAGCGGGTCTGCACCGGCGGCAGTCACCCGCCGGGCAGACCCAAAGACCAGCAGGACCCGCCCCGGTGGTTTTCCGCGACCCTTGCCTGAAACACTGCCAATGACCCGCTTCAACCAGCCATCCGCAACGGAGTCTGCGACCACCTGCCGCCGCTGCGGCGCGTGCTGCCTGAAGGGCGGCCCCGCCCTGCATGTGGAAGACCGGCCACTGGTCGCGCAGGGAGTGATCGGCCTCCGTTTTCTCTACACCCTGCGCGAAGGGGAACTGGTGATGGACAACGTGGCGGGGCATTTCTGTCGTGTTGCAGAGGACATCATCAAGGTCAGGGGACAGGGGCGGCGCTGGACCTGCGTTTTTTACGATTCCGCAGGGCGAACATGCCAGATATATGAGAATCGGCCGGTGGAATGCCGGCTTCTCAAATGTTGGGCCCCCCGCGAATTAACGGCCATGTACACCCACGACCGCCTCACCCGCCGCGATCTGCTCGCCGGGATTGACGGGTTGTGGGATCTTGTCACAGACCACTCCCAGCGGGTCGCCCATGGGCGCATTCAGCATCTGCTGGCAACCGCCGGACCGCAGGGTCTGGATGGGGACGCCGACGCCGCCCTGATGGCCATGGTGCGCTATGACCTCAGCCTGCGGGAGGTTCTGGTGGAAAAAGGCAAGATCACCTCCGATCAGCTGGATTTCCTGTTTGGCCGCCCCCTCACCCGGACCCTACGGCCCTTTGGGGTGACCTTCACCCGCTCCGCCGGCCGCCTTGGGATCGTCTATACCCCCCCACCCCGCCGCTTGCAGCCCTTTGATTCCGCGCCCGCACCTCACGGGCG
>JBAPYE010000078.1:0-5487 GCA_049284575.1 Desulfobacterales bacterium | reverse complement strand
CCTCACGGCTGGCCGCACAAGGAACTTTCAGGGATAATCTTCAAAACCTTGATGAACTGGTAAAAATTTAAAATCCAGACGGTTTCGAAAAAAGTTCAAGCTCAAGGCGTGCAAATCTCGAGGAGTGAGGCGTACACCTGTACGCCGCAGGGACTTCGAGATGCAGCGCAACGCAGAGATTGGGCTTTTTGCGGAACCGTCAAAAGAAACCGCCCTCGCCCCGGGGCCCTTCGGGCTACCCTGCGCTTCTCGCAGCCGGCGGGCCCTGTGGAACTCGCTGCGCTCAGACAGCCACAGGGCCTTTTTCGCCGGCTGCTGCGATGCTCGGCCCGGAACAACGGGTCTCAACCCCCTAATGCTGCGCCGGAGGTAAACTGCGTCAAGCGCAGCCCCCCAATTTCCTCTGCGTCCTCTGCGCCTCGAGCGCAGCGGGCGGTGAACCCTTTTGATGAACCGGTAAAAAGTCAAAATCCAGACGGTTTCGAAAAAAGTTCAATTTCCGCGTTGCTCGCATCTTGAAGTCGGCGAGATTTCCGCGCCTGCCGCCCGCCGAACGATCCGCCCCATCAATGTGCAGCACCCATTTGAGCCGTTTGGGACCTTGACAGCCTTCCGTTTCCTGTGCTAAAAAATTCTATCTTCGTTCGAAATTCCCGCCGCCGCTGGTGGACGCCTAACTGATCCAGGCAAATGCCTATGAAACGTAAATTCACCGTTTTTGTCCTCAGTGACAGCGGCATGCCTGTTACCCGCAAAAGCCTCTCCCGCCGCGCCCTTTACGTCTTGGCCTCAGCAGGCGTTGTTGTCATCCTGGTCGCGGTCGGGATTTTGTGCGACTACTTCCGCCTGAAAAGCGGTTTGACCGCTGCCCACCGCGATGCGGCCCAGATCACCCGCCAAAAAGAAGAGATTCAGCATCAGCGCCGCCAGATCCAGCAGTTCGCGGTGGACATCAACCAGCTCAAAAACCGGGTGGCGGCCTTGGACGTCCTGGAGCAAGAGATCCGCGTGGCGGCCAACCTGGACGACAGCGGCGATCAGGACAACATTTTTGGAGTCGGCGGGCCGCCGCCGGATGACCTGGACACCGAGCTGGCTCTCGCCGAGCGGCACAACAGCCTCATGCGCGATATGCACGCCCAGGTCAGCCTTTTAAAGAAGGCCGCCGGCCAAAAGCAGCAGGACCTGAAATCGCTCTTGACCGGGGTGGAGGCCCAGCGCAACCTGCTGGCCCGGACGCCCACCATTCTGCCCGCCAAGGGGTGGATTTCCTCCCGTTTCGGATACCGTAAATCCC
This sequence comes from Desulfobacterales bacterium, assembly GCA_049284575.1. Lineage (GTDB taxonomy): Bacteria > Desulfobacterota > Desulfobacteria > Desulfobacterales > JAABRJ01 > JAABRJ01. Next base: position 4,190 of record JBAPYE010000078.1, on the reverse strand, counting down.
CCTTCGGCGGCCGCCGCGAATTTCACAGGGGCGTTGATATTGCGGCCAAAAAGGGGGCTCCCGTAGTGGCCACCGCCGATGGCGTCGTCACTTTCTGCGGTGCCAAGGCATCCTACGGCAAAACCATCGTCATCGATCACGGCCACGGCATCGTCACCAGCTATGCCCATCTGTCCAAAACGCTGATCAATCGCGGCGATCATGTCAAACGGGGCGACACGGTCGGCCTGATCGGCAGCACCGGTCGCAGCACCGGCCCCCATGTGCACTATGAAGTCCGCCTCAACGGCATCCCGGTCAACCCCCAGAAATACGTCCTTCGCTGAAGTGCCCGCCGCATTGCCGCATTTTTTCGCTGGCCGCTCCGGCCCCTCTCAGGCCCGTTCTTCGTTGCGTTGCCTCCCCCGATTCTCCGCGCTTTTCCGTTTTCCGCCCGGTGTGGCGGCCGGCCTGATGCCGGCGATCCCTGGGCGGCTACCGAAGGCCCCCGGTTCCGGCGGCGCCGAAGATGGCGGTTGCGCCTTTCAATTTGCCCGAATCGTAATATAATGACCCGAAGGTAAAAACTTAGGTGGGAGACCCCACAGGAGGAAAAAAGATACATGTTGATGAACGCCTTAACCAAGCTTTTCGGCAGCAAGAATGAGCGCGAGCTCAAAAAACTGCAGCCGCTCGTCGCGCAAATCAACGCGCTCGAACCCGACATTGAGCCGTTGACCGACGACCAGCTGCGAGGGCAGACCCAGATGTTGCGCGAGCGGCTGGGTAGCGGCGAAACCACGGAGGACCTGCTCCCGGAAGCCTTTGCGACGGTCCGCGAGGCCTCGCGGCGGGTGCTGAAAATGCGGCACTTCGATGTGCAGCTGATCGGCGGCATGGTCCTGCACCAGGGCCGGATTGCGGAAATGAAGACCGGTGAGGGCAAGACCCTGGTGGCCACGCTGCCGGCCTACCTCAACGCGCTGGGCGGCAAGGGGGTCCACGTGGTCACGGTCAACGACTACCTGGCCCGCCGGGATACCGAGTGGATGGGGCAGGTCTACCGGTTTTTGGGGCTTTCCGTGGGCACCATCCTGCACGGCCTGACCGACGCCGAGCGCAAGGTGGCCTACGGCGCCGACATCACCTACGGCACCAACAACGAGTTCGGCTTCGACTACCTGCGCGACAACATGAAGTTCAACATCGAGACGGTGGTGCAGCCCGAGCTCAACTATGCCATCGTCGACGAGGTGGACAGCATCCTGATCGACGAGGCCCGGACGCCGCTGATCATCTCCGGGCCGGCGGAAAAATCCACCAGCCTGTACTACGATGTCAACGCCATCATCCCGCGGCTGGTCAGGGAAAAGGACTTCACCATCGATGAAAAGGCGCGCGCCTCGACCATGACCGAGGAGGGCGTCGCCAAGGCCGAAAAGCTCCTCCACGTGGACAACCTCTACGACCCCAAGAACATTGAGCTGCTGCACCACATCAACCAGGCCCTCAAGGCCCACAGCCTGTTCAGGCGCGACGTGGACTATATCGTCAAAAACGGCGAGGTGATCATCGTCGACGAGTTCACCGGGCGCCTCATGCCGGGCCGGCGCTACAGCGAGGGCTTGCACCAGGCGCTGGAAGCCAAGGAAAACGTCAAGATCGAAAACGAAAACCAGACCCTGGCGACCGTCACCTTCCAGAATTACTTCCGGATGTACACCAAGCTGGCCGGCATGACCGGCACGGCCGACACCGAGGCCGCCGAGTTCAAGAAGATCTACAACCTGGATGTCAGCGTGATCCCCACCAACCAGCCCATGATCCGCAAAGATTACTCGGACATGATCTACAAGACCAAGCGCGAGAAATTCGAGGCGGTCATCGAAGAGATCGACGAACTGCACAAAAAAGGGCAGCCCACCCTGGTGGGCACCATTTCCATCGATGTTTCGGAGGACTTGAGCCAAAAGCTCAAGAAACGCGGCATCCCCCACACCGTGCTGAACGCCAAAAACCACGAGGGCGAGGCCGAGATCGTTTCCCAGGCCGGGCAGCGCGGGGCCGTGACGATCTCCACCAACATGGCCGGCCGCGGGACCGACATCGTGCTCGGCGACGGGGTCACCGGACTGGGCGGGCTGCACATCATCGGCACCGAGCGCCACGAAAGCCGCCGCATCGACAACCAGCTGCGCGGCCGTGCGGGCCGGCAGGGGGACCCGGGCTCCTCGCGCTTTTACCTGGCCCTGGAAGACGACCTGCTGCGGATCTTCGGCGGCGAGCGGATTACCGGGATCATGGAGAAGCTCGGGATGGAAGACGGCGAGCCGATCGAAAACGCCCTGATCACGCGCTCCATTGAAAGCGCCCAGGCCAAGGTCGAGGCGCACAACTTTGAAATCCGCAAGCAGCTGCTGGAATACGATGACGTCATGAACCAGCAGCGCGAGGTCATCTACCAGCAGCGCCGCGAGGCCCTGCGGGGCGAGGACCTCAAGGGCGACATCGAGGAGATGATCTACGAAAAGGCCGAGGCCATCGCCGGCCTCTTCGCCGATGAGCACAAGCTGGCCGAGGACTGGGATTTAAAGGGGCTGCGCGCCGCGGTCTTCCAGCAGTTCAATTTTAACCTGCCGGAGTTCGACACCGACACCCTGGACGGCCTGACGGCCGAGGGGCTCTCCGAGCTGATCGCCGAAGAATGTCTGCGGATCTACCACGAAAAGGAGGAGGCCATCGGGGCGGCCGACTTCCGTCAGCTGGAGCGCATCGTGATGCTGCAGGTGGTGGACAATCTCTGGAAGGATCACCTGCTCAGCATGGACCACCTCAAGGAGGGGATCGGCCTGAGGGGCTATGCCCAGCAGAACCCGTTGATCGTCTACAAGAAAGAAGGCTTTGAGATGTTCAACGAGATGATCGCGCGGATCAAGGAGGAAACCCTTGGAATGCTCTTCCGGGTTCAGATCGCCGAGCCCGAAAAAATCCAGGAAATGCGCCAGCCCAAGCCCCAGGCCACGGTCCTTTCCCACGGCGATGCCGCCGCCCCCAAGAAGCCGGTGCAGCGCAAGGGACAGAAGGTCGGCCGCAACGACCCCTGCCCCTGCGGCAGCGGCAAAAAATACAAGAAATGCTGCGGGAAGTAATAAGGAGGGAAAATGCCGTTTGACTGCATCATCTTTGAAAAGCAGGCGGGCGTTGCCACCATCAAGCTCAATCGCCCCAAGGTCCTCAACGCCATGAACAAACAGATGTGGGAGGAGATCCAGGCGGCGCTGGCGGACGTCAAGGCCGACCCGCAAACCGGTGCGGTGATCTTTACCGGCGAGGGGCGGGCCTTTTCCACCGGGGCGGACTTGAAGGAGTCCAAGACCCGCAGCCTGGAAGACTACCGCGATTACCTGGCGGCTTTGCAGGAGGCCTCGCGCCAGATCATCCGCTTCGAAAAACCCACCATCGCCGCCATCAACGGCTACGCCCTGGGCTCGGGCTACGAGCTGGCCTTGGCCTGCGATTTGCGGCTGGCCGCCGAGGATGCCCAGATCGGCTCCCCCGAGGCCAAGGTCACCTCCTCGGTCACCGGCGGCGCCATGCGGCTGGTCCAGGACCTGATCGGGCCCGCCAAGGCCCGGGAGCTGCTCTTTACCGCCGAATATATCGACGGCCGTGAGGCCGAACGCATCGGGCTGGTCAACCGCGCGGTCCCGGCGGAGGGGTTGATGGCCGCCGCGCGCCAACTGGCCGCCAAAATCTGCGCCAATTCAGCTTTTTCGCTGAAGATGATCAAGAAGGGGCTTTTGATGGCCCAGGACGGCGTCAGCCTCGAGGCCCTGATGGACTTCGAAGTCGAGGCCTGTCTGGCCTGTGTCTCCACCAAGGAGCGCCAGACCTCGCTCACGGCCTTTGCGGAGCGCAAAAAATGACAGTTCCGTAAAATGGCCAATTTCTGCGTTGCGCCGCACCTCGAAGTCGCTGCGGCGTACAGAAGTACGCCTCACTCCTCGAGATTTGCGCGCCTTGAACTTGGCCATTTTACGAAACTGTCTGGATTTTGACTTGCTGGTACATCAAAAAATGACGGTCACCGGCCGCGGTCGGGACCGGGCGTGCGCCCCGATGACATTCACCCCCAAATCCTTGCAGGAAGGACGACATGACGCTTGAACGCATTCTCGACGCCGATTCCGTCGCGATTATCGGCGCATCCC
>JBAPYE010000077.1:0-1741 GCA_049284575.1 Desulfobacterales bacterium | reverse complement strand
GTAGCCCGCCACCAGCACGTAGGGAATCAGGGTCATGGCGCTGGTCATCTCGAGCGCCAGGTCGAAGGCGTAACGGGCGAACATGGTCAGGATCAGGAAGACCTGGACCAGGATGTTGGTGATCCAGAGGGCGGAGGATGGGACCTGCTGCTTGTTCTCGTGACCAAGCTTCTTCGGCACCAGGCCGTATTTCGAGGCGGCGTAGAGGACCTCGGCCGCCAGCAGCGACCAGGCCAGGTAGGCGCCGAGCACCGAAACGATGAGCCCGGCGCTGACGAACGTGAGGCCCCAGGGGCCGACCACGGCCGCCAGGGCCCCGGCCATCGAGGGTTGCCGCAGCCCCGCGAGCTCGGCACGCGGCAGGGCGCCGTAGGGCAGAAGGGTCACCAGCACCAGCAGGCAGAGAACGCCGATGAACCCCATGACCGTCGCCCAGCCAACATCCTCCCGGCGCTTGGCGTAGCGGGAATAGACGCTCGCCCCCTCGATGCCGATGAAGACGAAGACCGTCACCAGCATGGTGCCGCGCACCTGGTTGAAGATGTCCGCGCCGCTGTAGCCTCCCCCGCCCCAGAAACTGGCCGCGAAGAGGTCATACTTGAAGGCAAAGGCCATGATCGCGATGAAGACGAAAATCGGGACGATCTTGGCGACCGTCACCACCTTGTTGATGAAGGCCGCCCCCTGGATCCCGCGCAGGACCATGAAATGGACTGTCCACAGGATGACCGAGGAGACGATGATGGCCGCGGGCGTGTTGCCGTCCCCGAAGATGGGAAAGAAGGCCCCGAGGGTGGACTTGATCAGGACGAAATAGGTGGTGTTGCCCAGGCAGGTCCCGGCCCAGAAGCCGAAGGCCGCGGCGAACCCCAGGAAATTGCCGAAACCCGCCTGCGCGTAAGCAAAGATGCCGGCGTCGAGATCCGGCTTGCGCACCGCCAGCGATTGGAAGACGAAAGCGAGCATCAACATGCCGCCGCCGGCGACGATCCAGGCCACGATGGCCCCGAAGGGCCCGGTGGCGGTGGCGAAACGGGCCGGCAGGGAGAAGATCCCCGCCCCGACCATGGACCCGACCACCATGGCGGTCAGGGTTGTGCGTGAGAATTTCTGGTCCGTAGCCATAGATTCACCTCCAGAAGTGGGACGTATTCGACGCTGCCGCTGATCGGTGCAAGTTCCCTGGTTGCGGAAAGCTGTGCTCCCAATACAGTTGGTGAACCCAACATACGTTCCGGTGAAATAGTTGCGGATACTTTTTCCAATTGTCCGGATGGCAGACAAGGGGGCTATAAACTGTGCGTCGCGATTCTTGGCGGCTTCGCTCCGCATAAAATTTTCAATGCGGTGAAAATTATATTGTAAATTTTATTTGTCAAGTAAAAGTAAAATTGACGGAGGCCGGGCTGAGGGCTGCACCTGCAGGTAAGGTCGCATCGCCCCGCTTTCCGGTCCGGTTTTCCCTGCCACGGGGCTCCTGCGGCCTTGGGGCGGCGCGGCCGCGGTTCTGAGCGCATTCATGCCGCCCGCGCCGAAGATGGTCAGTGGCTTTGTCCCACCACCTGATCCTGAATCCATTATTTTCGGGCGTTTGGGTGTCCTTTTAAAACGCCATCGGGGCTCAAAAACTGCCGAACAGGGTGCCCAGGGTGATCAACAGGATCAGCGCGAGAAACGGCATCAGCATGGCCACCATGGCCATGTCGAAATAAGCCTGGCGATGCGTGAGCCCGCAGATGGC
>JBAPYE010000076.1:0-10180 GCA_049284575.1 Desulfobacterales bacterium | reverse complement strand
GTCATTCAGGGGCAGACTGCCGATGAGCACCGGCAGGCAGTTGGGGCGAAATGTCGGGGGCATCGTATCGGCTCCTTTCCGTCGGGTCGTTGAAGGCCCCGCAGGGGAGTGATCTTGCTCAGCGAGGGCGTGCGCCGACTTCAAAAGCAGGAATTGCGGTGCATTGGGAAATTCAAAATAAAAATATCGGGTTGCCCCCCCAAAGTCAAGCAAAGCCCCCAGCGGTGGCTGTCGAAAGGATTGACACTTCAGCGGGGGGGGTGGTATATGAATCGTAATTTCCCTAACTTACTAAAATCAATAGGTTGACGTGGCAGACATCATCTCCCTGAACGACAAGTTCCAACGGGCTGAGGAAAAGCGCGTCGCTCTCGACCGGCGGCGCAAAATTCAGGCTGTGCAGAAGGTTTTCCAGTGCTCCCGCTGCGCGTTGAAGTGTGAGAAATGCGGTGCTCAGCTGGAGTGTGGCTGCCAGTCGCCCCCCGCAGCCCAATCCGGGTTGCCCTACCACCTGTGCGAGGGCTGCTCCGAAGAGTACCAGGCATATCTGAAACGCCTGCAGGGCGACAGCGATCCGGCCTGCTACTGGTACAACGCCGCCTGGCTGGCCACCTGGAAACACTGGATCGACTACCAGCGTGCCAAGGAAAACTTCATCAATTCACCTGAGTTCGCGCGGCTCATGCAGGAATTGCGGCAAATCGGGCCGCATGAATAGGAGGAAACACCCATGTTTGGTATCGGCATGCCGGAATTAATCATTATCCTGGTGATCATCCTGATCATTTTTGGCGCAGGCAAACTTCCGGAAATCGGGGCCGGGATGGGCAAGGCGATCAAAAACTTTAAAAGCGCCACCAACGATGCGGAAAAAAAGGACGCGGAGAAACTGGAAAAAAGCGACAAACCCTGAGTGTCGGCAGGCCTTGCGACGGCCAGTCGCCGGGTTGCTCACGCCCGTAATGCCGGGAGGCCGCATCTTACCGCGTCCCACCCGGCTTTTTTTCGCCGCCGCCAATCATGCCGTGCGGGGGGAGGCCCTTGACATCCCCTGGCGGCCCCTTTACTTTCTATCATGTTAGTTTCGCTTGCAATTGCACGCATCCGGTTGCCTGCCGGGGGAAATTATGGCCGACCCTGAAGTTCGTCTCCAAGAGATGCTTTCAAAGCTAAAAAACCGTTCGTTGCGCATAACGCCCCAGCGGCTGGCGATCCTCAGGATTCTGGCGCTCAGCGACGGGCACCCCAGCGTTGAGCAGATCCATGAGAAAGTGCGGGTGGATTTCCCAACCACCAGCCTGGCCACGGTCTACAAAAACATCGCCCTGCTGAAGGAGTTGGGCGAGGCCCTGGAACTGGGGTTCACCGACGGCAGCAATCGCTACGACGGCAACCGGCCCTATCCCCACCCTCACCTGGTCTGCCTGCGGTGCAAAGAGATTTTCGACCCGGATCTCTCATCGCTGGCCGACGTGACGGCCGAACTCAGCCAGGAAACCGGTTTTCTCATCCTCAGCCACCGCCTTGATTTTTTTGGCATCTGCAGCGCGTGTCAACGTATGGAAAAACAGGGCGAACCGGCCAAAAAATAACCGCAAACCCATAGCGGTTATCATAAGTTGTTTGCCCGGCGGGCCCTAAGGGCCTCGGCAAAAAATAATTCCACATCTTGCTTGTCTTTTGGCCCGTCCTCGGCGTTACATCCGCCGGCACATGTCTCGATATGCGCCGACGAATGTGCCTTGATGACGAACCAAAATCCTTCGCCATATTGTGGATTTATTTCTTACCGCGACCCTGAAACCCACTCCCGCCTGGCCTCTGGCCGGCTGATTTTACCGTGACCCCCTCGAACGGTCCCCGCCGGCTTATTTTTTGATCTTGCGATAGAGTATTAAAATCAACAGCGCACCGCCGGTGGCCAGCACCAGGCTGCCGAGATTGATCCCCGACACCTTCCCAAACCCCAGAAATGACCCGATAAATCCCCCAACAAAGGCGCCCCCAACCCCCAGCAGAACCGTGATGATCAGCCCGCCGGGGTCTTTGCCCGGCATGATCGCCTTGGCCAGAATGCCGACGATCAACCCCATGATGATCCACGAGATAATGCCCATTGCCAGACCTTTCAGTGTCTGATGGTTAATGCCAATTTGAACGGCTGCCGATTGCTGCGGACACACTACCATACAACCTTGGCCCATTGCCAGGCCCTTTGGCGCCAAGCGTCCTTGTGGAGCCAAAGACCTTTGACCGCGGTTGCCGCCTTGGTCGCAGGAGGGCAAATTTCGCTTGACAGCCGGCGAGGCGCTCGATATTTTGATATGCAGGATATAATTTCGCATAGCGGAATAACGAGGCGGGGTAATCACCATGAAATCCAGGCAGTTCATTCAGTCCCTGGAAAAAGGGCTTCTGGTTTTGAAAACCTTTTCGGCAATCCGGCCGGTGCTTTCGGTGTCGGACATTGCCGAGGCCTGCGACATGTCCATGGCCACGGTTCACCGCTACCTGTTCACCCTCAAGGCGCTGGGGTATCTCGAGCAGGAGGCGCAGACCCGCCGCTACCGGCTGACCCCCAAGATTCTGGGCATCGGGTTTTCGCTGCTCAACACCATGGATATCAAAAACCGGCTGCTGCCCTACATGCTGGAAACCACCAAAGTCCACAACGTCACCACCCAATGCGCCATTCTGGATGAGACCGAGATCGTCATTCTGGACCGCGTGCGCTCAAAGGAAGTGGTCAACCTGGACATCAGCGTCGGCTCCCGTCTGCCGGTTTTCTGCACGGCCATGGGCAAAGCGGTGCTCGCCTTCCTGAAAAAAGCCGATCAAACCCGGATCATGCGCAAGATCAAATTTGAGCGCCACACCCCTTTTACGATTGGCAGCGCGCAGGAGCTGGCGGCTGATCTGGCGCGGATTCGGCAAGCCGGGTACGTGCTGAGCGACCAGGAATTGACCGAGGGGCTGCGCTCGGTGGCGGCGCCCGTGTTCAGGGACGGCCAGGTGGAAGGCGCTTTTGGCATCTCCTATGCCGTTCATCGGGCCCAGGACAACGGCCTTGAAGAAAGTTTGATCCGACAGGTGCTGGAGACCGCCAAGAAGGTTTCGTTTTAACGCGGCTGCGGCCGGTTGCGGCCGTCGGCTTTGGCACGATCTTGGTTTACGGGCTCTCTTGCACTACGGTCCCCGGCGTTTGGGGTGCCCAGGGATCATGCGGGCACCCAATCGTTACGCCGGCCGTTCCTGACCGGCCATACTGGCGCAGTGCGCCGCCAAGAGGGTGCCGTTCGTCACGATTTTCAGCTCCGGCTTTGCTGAGGCCGGAGAGCAGGGGCGGCGCGTGCAGCAGCCGGTGGCCGAGCTGGCCGTCCGCAGCTGATCGTCCTGCCCGAGGGCGGCGGCGTTAAAGTGGCCGACGCCCTGGTGATCCTGGCGCAGGGCTGAACCCAATCGAAACCCGGCGGGCCGCCCAAAACGTCTCCCATAAAACGGGCAACCGAACACGTTAAAATCACGAGGGTGTCTGAATCGATATGACAGCGGCAGCCATTTTTTGTTTGGCGTATTTGGGCATCTCCCTTGGAAAAATTCCAGGGCTCGTTATCGACCGGGTCGGGGTGGCCATGCTGGGAGCGATCGGCATGGTGGTTTTTGGCGTCGTTACGCCGGAGGGCGCGGTCAGGGCCATCGATCTGCCGACCATTCTACTGCTCTATTCTTTGATGATTATTTCCGCGCAACTGCGGCTTGGGGGGTTTTACACCTGGATTGCACTGAAAATGCGGTAATGCTTCTGCTGCCGGTTCTGGACCCGCTGGACCCAATCCAGTGGTACACCCTGGCAGCCTCCAGCACTTTCGCCGGCAACCTGTTTTTGCTGGGCAGCATCGCCAATCTGATCGTGGTGTAACAGGCCGCGAATTTCGGCATCAAGATAAGCTTCTGGCAGCATGCCGCCGCCGGAATTCCGGTGACGTTGGTTTCGCTGCTGGTATTGATCGGTTGGATTTTGATGGTGTAGTTTGAAAAGTCGCCCATCGCTCGGCAGGGCATGCAAGCGTCTGGGTGCATAGGGCCGCGGGCAGAGGCGGCGGCGGGGTAGGGCCGGCGGGTCAAACCCCTCGCGCTGACCATGTGCGGCCCTTGAGTTATCCAAGCCCAAGCCTCTTATCCGTCATCTGCGGTCAGATGCTGATGACCTTGTCGGCCACCTGCATCGCGGTGATGATGTCCAACATGTTGGTCGTTTCCCCCACCTGCTTTTTCGCCAGAATATCGAAATGGTCCAGACAGGTGCCGCAGACCATGATCTTGAGGCCGCCTTTTTCGTATTGCCGCAGGTCCTCGAGGACCTGCGAGCCTTCGATGGTCAGCTTGACGCCGTTGTTTACAAATACCAGGCGCCACAGGTCGGGGCCCATCTCCTTCAGGGTGCGCACGAAATTGACCATCAGTTTCAGGCCCAGGGCGTCGTCTCCGAAACCCATGCGGTCCGTGGTGCACAGCACCATGATTTTCCGGGCGTCGGCTTCCTTTTCAGGGGCAGGCTGGGCCTGTGGCGCCTGCTGGGGACCGCCGCTGGCGCTGACCCAGAAATCTTCCCCCTGCTGTTCGAGCGCGGTCCGGTAGCCCTGGGACTCCAGGAAGCGTTGAACGTTCTGCTGGGAAGCCGCGTTGTCCAGGACAACCCGCAGGGCGTCGGGCCGCTCCTCCTGCAACACGGCTTTGGTTTGCAGTACGGGCGCCGGGCAGGCCAACCCTCTGGCATCGATTTCTTTCATAAAAACCTCTCGAAATAGGGGTTTGGTTTGTTTACAGAGTAACGTGTTTCAGGACCGGGCCGCTCACGCGACCCATATCTTTTCCTGCGGACCCGCCAGAATTTCGCCGATATCCGCGGCATCGCCGATCCCGCCATCCTTCAAGGCCGCGACAATTTCGGGGGCATCCCCAGCGCTCACGCAGATCAGCAACCCGCCGGAGGTCTGGGGGTCGAACAGGACGTCCTGCCGGGAGCGGTCCAGCGCGTCGGCGAAGGTGATCATCGACTCGCGGAATTCCCTGTTTTTGTAAGCCCCGGCGGGAATCAGGCCCATGGCGGCGAATTCCAGGGCCTCGGCGATCACCGGCACCCGGTCGGCAAAGACCCGCACGCCGGCGCCGGAGCCGCTGACCATCTCGGCCAGGTGGCCTAGCAGGCCGAAGCCGGTGACGTCGGTGCAGGCGCCGACATCGAAGCGCGCCATGGTGGCGGCGGCCTCGCGGTTGAGGGCCGCCATCAGACGGGTAACGCGCTCGGTGAGTTCGGCCGGTGCCATCCCGGCCTTGATGGCGGTGTTGACGATGCCCGTGCCGATCGGCTTGGTCAACACCAGCCGATCCCCCGGCCGCAGGTTCTTCTTGGTCAGCACCCGCGCGGGATGGATGAAGCCGGTGACCGACAGGCCGTACTTCAATTCCTTGTCTTCGATGCTGTGGCCGCCGATCAGGACCACGCCGGCCTCGGTCAGTTTGTCCAGCCCGCCCTGGATGATCTGGCGCAGAATCGAGAGGTCCATCTGCTTAACCGGAAAGGCCACCAGGTTCATGGCGGTCTTTGGCGTTCCGCCCATGGCGTAGACATCGCTCAAGGCGTTGGCCGCGGCGATCTGGCCGAACCAGTAGGGGTCGTCCACGATGGGGGTGAAAAAATCCACCGTCTGGATCAGAGCCAGCTCGTCGGACACCCGGTAAACCCCGGCATCGTCGGCCCGCTCCAGTCCCACCAGGACATTCTCGTCGGTGGGGATCACCATGCCGCACAGCGCTTTGTCCAGGTCCCCTGGCGCCAGTTTGGACGCTCAGCCGGCCCCCGTGACGGTCTCGGTCAGGCGAATCTTAGGAATTTGCGCCACGCTCATCCTCCGTTATATTCCCGCCCAGTGCCTTTTGCAGTGCCTGGGGAATCGTGTCGATCAGTTGGGACACCTGGGTCGCCGGTGTCGGGCGGGCATAAAAGCCCGTCCAGCGGTTGGCTGTGGCCGCCAGAAGAGCGGCCTTGGCCGGTTTCAAATCACCGCCGCACAGAACCGTCAGCATCCCGGTGAGGGTGTCGCCGGTGCCGCCGATGGCCTCCATGGCCTCAAACGATGGGGCCGCCACGGTTGCGAGGACCTGCTCCTGGTCCGCGATATAGTCCCGGCGGCCTTTCACCACAAGGCAGCGGGCGGCGTTGCGATGCTGATAGGCGCGGCGGATCAAACCGGGCACATCGGCCTCCTGGTGCAGGATGAAGCCCCGTGTGTAAAACGGGTGGGGGGCGATTTCATCCGCCAAAAAGGCCAGCTCACCCACATCCGGGGTGAAAAAGTCATAATCGGCCGACTGCCCGCTCATTTTGGCGGCATACATGAAGCCGGCATCGGCGATCAACGTGGGCCTTGGCGTCATGGCCTCGACGGCAAACAGCACCCGGTTGTGCCAGTCGACGTCCGGCTGGAGGTAATGAAACGTAAGCACCCGAAACGAAAACTCAGGCAACTGGCGCGCAAGAAACTGATAGAGTTTGCGGCTGCCGTCGCCCTTACCGATGTCCCCCACCAGAAAAGCGTAAATTTCGCGGCCGCCGTGCGATTCGGCCGTCTTGAGGGCGGCCGCCAGCAGTGCCGGCGTGCCTCGGTTGACCGCAACGCGCCGGCCCGCGATCTCCAGCTCTGCGCCGATCAGGCGCACCGGTCCGTGGACCAGGGGAAAATGCGGGTCCGGCACCGTGCCCACAACGCCTAACATATCCGGCGCAGCTCCTCGTAGGCCAGCTCCAGGGCGTAACCGCACAGGGTGTGGCCCAGATCCCTGGGCCGGGGTGCCTGGGCCAGGGTTTTGCCCACCAGCGCCTGCGCCAGAAAAGGCACGTCCGGGCACCCCCCGCCCGAGATGTTCACGATCTTGAAATCCTTCTTGGCTACCGTGATTTTCATGTTGGCCGCACGCACCATCAGGTGGTCGCCAAAGTCCTTGGTCTGGAAAAGGTCTACCGGCGCCAGCAGCGGGGCCGTCACCGGCACCACCGAAAGCGGCTGGATGTCGGCCTTGGCCAGTGTGCGCCGGATATTGAGCTCCTCGATCAGCGGAAATTCGATCACCAGATCACAGCCGGTTCGAATCTCCGGCGGCGGCCCCATCACCCTCACGGGCCAGCCCGATTTCTTGAGGACGTTTTCGGCCTGAATGACGTCGCTGGTGTTCTCGAAGACCAGGATACCGCGATCCACCGCCGGTCTTTGGCCCTTTTCGCGGCCCCCCGCTTTTCGTTTTCTGAAAAACCCGAACACGGCCTTAACCCTTTGCGATCGCGATCCGATAGCCCTCCCCCTCGGGGGTGACCGCATCCACCCGGTAGCCCTGGCTGGCGGCGGCGCGCGTCACGTTTTCCTTGGAGGTGTCGGTATCCACCAGGACCTCGAGCGTCTTTTGCTGGCGATTTTTGATCGCATTCAAGGTCAGGATAACCGGCTGGGGACAGGAAAGCCCACGCGCATCGACAATTGTTGTCATGTGATTCCTCCTTATGCAACTTGTTTTCGCATGCTGAAGCCGATAAAAAGACACACCAGAAGTCCGATGACGACCGCGGGGATGCCGTAAGGGCCAACGCCCGCAGGAGAACTGGCCAGCCCGAAATTGTGGGCGAATCCAGCCCCCACGATCATACCCAGCGCGAACACGGCGGCATCGCCATCGCCCTCACCGGAGAGAAACAGCTGCCGGCCGGGACATCCCCCGGCCAGGGCGAATGCCAGGCCGGCCAGGGCCATGCCGGCGAAGTTCCAGATGTGCATCGTGTGTGCCACCGGCTGATCGGCAAAACCCGGCCGGAACTGCCCCACCAGCAGGTTGGTCAAAAAGGCGAACACCAGCAGGCTGATAAACCCGCTCAAGAGGTGCGTCTGACCGAACAGCACGGCGTCGCGAATGGCGCCCATGGTGCAAAAGCGGCTGCGCTGGGCCAGAAAGCCGATCGCCAGCCCGGCGATCAACGCGACCACCAGGGGGGCGTGCATGGCACCCGGACCCTTGAGGCTGTATAAGAGCACCCCGCTTTGGGCCTCCCCGGCGCCCTGCGGAAAGAGCAATGCCAGCGCCAGAAATCCCAGCATGATGAGCGGCAGGATCCACCCGGCGGCGGTGTGGGTCGCCTGGGTGCGTCCCAGGTTGTAGCCGTTTTTCAGAAAAAGGGTCCCGACCCAAATGCCCCCGGTTAGCCCCAGTAGCCCCAGAATGGCGTTGCCGTCGCCGCCCGCCAGGCGCAGCACCGCCCGCCACGGGCAGCCTAGAAACACCAGCGCGCCGATCATGGCAAAAACGCCCAGAACGAAGCGCACGATCGGGGCCGAACCGAGCCTGGGGCGAAACTCCTTGAAAATGTAAGCCGCGATCATCGACCCGAGCACAAAACCGATGATCTCGGGGCGCATGTACTGCACCACCGCGGCCCGGTGAAGGCCCAGGGCGCCGGCGATGTCGCGCTCGAAGCAGGCCACGCAAATGCCCATGTTCCCCGGGTTGCCAAGTTTTTGCAGCCCGGCCGCCAGGATCCCGATAACGGCGCCCACCCCGATGATTCCCCATCGCGTCGCCAAGACGTTTCTTCCCTGCATCGCTCTCGCCCTCCTTTTGATTGGATTCAGTCTATCCCGCCAAACGGGCAGGACAGCTCACTGGCATGGTAAACATGCTTTCGGCCGCAAAACGGGCACGGTTCGGTCAACACCACCGTGGCATCCAGGGTCTTGTTGCCGGCTTGGTCGGTTGTGACGCCCCGGTTTTCGTCGATTTTGAAATCGGCGCTTTCAAACGGCTGGTTTTGAATCGGGCAGACAAAAATAAATTTCATAGGCCTGTTCGATGTCCGCTCTTCTGTAGCTGGTTGAGCAGGTTGCTTTTCATCGGTTTCCTTGGCCGCTGGCGGCATTTTCTCTGGGGTGACTCTGCGCCGTGGACGGGTCGTGGCCGGCCAGCAGGGCCGCCCCCAGGGCGCCGACCAGTTGCGGATCATCGGGGACCAGGATCTCGCGGCCCAGTTTTTGCGCGAGCAGCGCTGCCATGCAGGGGTTTTTGGCCACGCCGCCGCTGAAGACGATGGCGCCTGCCGAGGAGACCCGGTTGATCATCCCGGCGGCCCGGCGGATGACGCTGGCGTGCAGCCCGCGGGCGATTTCCCGGCGGCTTTGTCCCTTGGCGATCAGGGAGGTGACCTCGGATTCGGCGAAGACCGTGCACATGCTGGAGATATTGAGGTCCTTTTGCCCCAGCAGCGCCTCCCGGCCGAAATCATCGATCTCGAATCCCAGCGTGCGGGCCATGATCTCCAGAAACTTGCCGGTGCCGGCTGCGCAGCGGTCGTTCATCTCGAATTTCTTGACCTTGCCGTTGGCGAACAGGGCGATCGCCTTGCTGTCCTGGCCACCGATATCCAGCACGGTCAGCGCATCCGGAAAAAAGGCCCGTGCTCCCCTGGCGTGCGCCTTGATCTCGGTGACCGTCGGCGCATCAAAGGAGATCTCGAAAAGGTTCCGGCCGTAGCCGGTGGCCAGGATGCGGTCATAGCGCACCTCGGCGATCAGCTCTTTGGCCGCCGTGATGGGGTCGAAGCCGGTGTCGGTCTGCAGGCTGCAGACGATTTCGCCGGCATCCTCCACCACCACCAGCTCGATGGTGCGCGAGCCGATGTCGATTCCCGCAAAACGCATGTTCCCCCCGTATCCCCGCCACCTCAATGAAGCTGCTCGATAAACGCCTCGATGCGGGTTTTCAGCTGGCCCACATCCTCCATGCTGTAGTCGGTCTCCAGACGCAGGCAGGGAATGCCCACCTGCTCCAGGGCCTTTTCAACCGGTATCGCTTCCATCAGGTAGGGCTGGCAGAATTGCAGCCCGTAGTGGATGACGCCGTCCGCCTGGTAGGCGGCGACCATCTCCTGGATGTGCTCCAGGCGCTGGGAATTGGGCGTGAAGATGGCGCAATCCACCTGGTAGTAGCGGTCCACGATGGCCTCCAGCATCTCATCGAGGGTTTCACCGGTGTCATCGGTGAGGTTGCGGGTGCCGCGCTCGCCCACGCAGGACTCCTCGCCCACGATGACCGCGCCGGCGGTCTCGACGATAAAGGGCAGCTTCCAGTTGGGCACCGCCTG
>JBAPYE010000075.1:0-2687 GCA_049284575.1 Desulfobacterales bacterium | reverse complement strand
GGGCTGGATCACCCGACTCGGAAAGGGCCATCTTCTCTCGGGTGTAACCATAACCCGTAGGTGCATTATAACCTTTTCGCCTATCGTTCAAAACAACCGAACCAGGATGGACTCGCTCATAAATCCGGTATACACATACGAGAGCGAAATGGATACCCCGTTCTGGAGATCATGGAAAAACGCATGAACGCATGGGCGTGCCTGGAATCCCCGGGGCGTGGCAATAAAATAGCAAATCAAGCAAAAGATTGGCAACTTATAAATCAATGGACGTCCCCGATTTCACTCATGTGGGTGGCGTTTTTGAATCCGGCGATCGCCACCTAAAACCGGCATTCAAGGTTGAGGCACACGACGTGCAGGGCGGTGTTCTCGTATGTCCCCGATACCCGTCCCGCCAGGGGCCCACGGTTTACGTCCATGTCGATATCGCCGCTCCAGGCCAGTTCGTAGGCCCCCGACAGGGTGACGTTTTCCGACCAACCGTAGCGCGTCCCCAAGGCAAACCGCCAGGTGTCCGAAACCGGCAGCGCGGGGGTGACTTGGTCGTCGTCCATCATTTCGCTGTCGTAGGCCGCGCCGCCGGTCACCAGCCAGGCGTCGTTGACCCGGTACTGGGCCCCCAGGGCCACATGCCAGGTGTCTTTGTAATCGAGTTCGGTGGTCAAACTGTTGCTCGTTGTGGCGTCGACGCTCACGTCGACCTTGCCGAACGCCGACCAGTCCTGCCAGCCCAGGTTGGCCATGAGCGCCAGGCGCTCCGTCACCGCTTGGTAGACGCTGAACATGACCGCCTGGGGCATGGTGATGCCGAGGTCGAGCTTGGCATCGAGCAGCCCCCGGTTGCCAAGGATCGTCTCCAACCCGGCCCCGAGATTGTCGAAGTCGACCCGGTCGCTGAAGTCGAGATCCGCTTCCGACAGGTAGGTGAGGCCGAAGCGGGTGCCGGCCGCCGGTTCGATCAGCACACCGATGTTGAACTGGGCCGTCCAATCGTCGTCCTCGACCTCGAGCTTGCCGTCCCCATCGCGCGGGTCGATATTGTTGATCGCCACCTTCTCATCCAACGTGCCGTAAAGCGCCGCCACCCCGGCACCCAGCGACAGCCAGTCGGTCACCTTCAAGGCCACGGCCGGCTGGATGGCCAATGCCTGCAGGGTCGCCTCTTCAGCATAGTAGCGGCCGACCCAGTCGTTGCCGTAGTCGAGAGAAAGACCGAAATATCCGTTCACGGCCAAGCCCAGCCGCAACCTGTCGGTGACCGGATGGACGTAGTAAAGGCCCCCGGCCGGCAACCAGGAATTGCTGTCGCCGTCTTCGGCCGAACCCCCGCCGGGAAGCGTGGCGGCTACGGGAGAGGTTTTCCCGTCGGGGTTGAACTCGAGGTTGAGGTACATGGCCTGCGCCCCCACCATTAGGGTGGGCTGGCTCAAACGGGTCATTCCCGCCGGGTTGGTAAAGGCCGTAGCGGCGTCTTCGGCCCGGGCGGCGTAGCCAGCGCCGGCCATGCCCACGTCCGGGCTGGCGACCTCGTAGAGGTAGAGACCCCCGGCGCGAACCTCTTCTCCGAAGGCGAAGATAGCGATCAAGACCAACAGGGTGAAGCGCCAACATCGCGACATGATCATAACTCCTCCTTGAAAACGTCCGGTCGCCGGCCGAACCGGCAACGGTAAGGCGGGGACGCCGCAAAGATCGACCGAAAGCCAACCTGGATCGATTGCACGATTCCGCCTCGTGCTTCCTCCGACTTTTTTCTTCTGCCCTTAGATCCAGCCTTGCTCCTCAAATTTTTTCTTCAGCTGGTCGGCGATTTCCTTTGCGGTCTGATCGGCGCGGCCCTCGATCGTACTCTTGCCGCTCTCCTCGCCGTAAGCCTTCACCCCGGTGCTGACAATCAAGCCCAACGGATTGTGCGTGGCGATCAAGACTGCCGCTCCCACCGCCGCTCCCGGTGTTTTGCCGCCGCCGGCATCCAACTCCCCGCCGCCCAGCTTTCGCAGGCCCGTGGCGGTCATCTGGAAGCCTTCCGCCGTCGCCCTCAACTCCGAGGCTCCGGAACCGAGTCCGATGGCGACCCGCTCCAGGGCATCCCCCTTCTTTACGGAGAGCAGATACCCCCGGATGACCAGATCGTTGATCTGCGCCTGGGAAGCGTCCGAGGCCCGCTCCGCCGGCATCCCCATGGCGCGGATCTCGGCAACCAGATGGGCCGCGATTTCAGCGCCCACTTTTCGCCCCATCTCGATCTGCTCGGCGGTCTGTGGGGTATCGTGCTCGGAAATCCGTCCCGCAAGCGCCGAATCGTCCGACAGATCGGCCGCAGTGGCCGCGAAGTCGTACACCAGGATGTGTTCGGGGCGGGGGAGCTTTCCGCCCGTGTACTCCTGGCGATCGCTGATCTGGGTTTTGGCACAACCGGCAAGGGCCAGCAGGGCCAGGAGAATCAAAACGATGTGTGTGCGCATTTTCATTGTTAGTCTCCTTTTTTGATGAAATCGGGTTATTTGGGGAAAAGGAAAGTGAGGGTAAACCGGAACCCCCAATCCTCGGGGCCATTGTCAGAACTTTCGGCCCAATAGCCCGGACCGGCCTGCAGACTGATGGGCTGCGATCCGATTTTCAGAACTTGGCTGACCATGAAGTTGATCGGCACCGACCATTCGTCGTCCATCCAGTCATAGGTG
>JBAPYE010000074.1:0-4989 GCA_049284575.1 Desulfobacterales bacterium | reverse complement strand
TCCTATAACCAGGCATGGGCCCATGCCGATCGATCGCTCTCTTCTTCACGCTTCTGATCGCCGGCAGATGGTTCTGACGAAGAAAGGGCGGGGAAACCCGCCCTTCGGTCAACGGGGTGACCCGCTTGCGGTGAATGCCGCGGGACTGCTCGTTCACCCTGATGAAAACTCTCAATCCGAATGATTGACCCGATTAGAGGGGAATGACTCAGAGGTTGCCGGCAGAGGGCGAAGAGCCCCGTCTAACATAGCACTCCGGCACGGGAGAGGAACCATGGTAAGGATTGGAACAAGAATGGACACAGGTGCCAGGGAGGAGGTCTGTCTTCGGGTCGAGAAGACCGGCCTCGATTTGGAAACCGCCAAGATGTTGGCCAAACGCAAGGCGAGGGAGATCTGCGCCGAATCGATGCTGCTTTCCTGGAACAACGCCGAAACCGGGGAATATTACCCGAGATCCGAATGCGGCCGCAGCGGCCGCCCCCCATGGGTGGTTTATGCCGATGCCCGGGGCGCCGACCTGATTATTGACGTCAATGACGGGCAGTACACCTTCATGTTCCTCAAACTAAGGAGCTCATGGTGATCAAAGTTGTGTTTGATAATGCATTTTATCAGATCTACGACAGCGACCCGGCTGCCGAGGCGGGCCGAATGGAATCCATTGTTTGGGTGATCGAAGGAAATGTGGAATTCGTCCCGGCTGAAGTGGCTTCCGAGGCGCAAATAGCCGCTGCCCACACCAATGCCCACGTAAAGGATGTCCGTCGGGAAGGTCTTTACGAGATTGCCTCTCTGGCGGCCGGGGCAACGATTCAGGCGGCCGAAATCGGTATGACCGAACCGTGTATGGCTCTGGTGCGCCCACCGGGCCATCACGCCTCGGCGGATTCGGCCTGGGGGTTTTGCCATTTCAACAACATGGCCATCGCCCTCCAGCACCTGTGGGATCAGAACAAAATCGGCAATGCCCTTGTTCTGGATATCGATCTCCACTTTGGTGACGGCACGGTGAATATCCTTGATAATAAAAGCTGGGTGACAATTGAAAACCCTTCGGCCACAGCCCGCAGGGAATACCTGCGGGCTGTGGAAAGGCGCCTTGCCGAGAGGACATTTGATATCATCGGCATCTCAGCCGGATTAGACCATCATCTTGAGGACTGGGGAAAACTTTTGGCAACGGAAGATTACGAGCAGATCGGCCGGCTGGTGGCTGAAGCGGCCATGCGGCGGGGCGGAGGCTGTTTTGCGGTGCTCGAAGGCGGCTACAATCATAAGGTTCTGGGATACAATTAAAGGATTAAAAGCGACGATGGCCAGGTTGGCGAACCAGCGACGGCTTTTGAAAGTGGTCGGGCGCCTTCGAGGTGCGAAAACCGCTGCTGTTGAAAGAATGGCAAAGACGCCGAGAAAAGCGCTCAAAGGAATGACTGTGTCAGTTTCCATTTGAAAATAATCAAATATTATGGCGGGATAAGCAGCCGTTCCATGACGCTGACAATCATGACAATCAAACGATTCGGACGGCCTATCGTATTGGCCGTCCGAAACTATCCAGTAATAACCATTCGCAATACCTTTAAAAAGTGAAAATTTTATCAGCTTCCATGGCGATTTCGTATAAATCGTCCATCCAGCCGATAGGGCAACTGCCTGATCCCACCAGACCGTGGGATTTCATACAGACTCCTCAGACATAAAAATCGCCCTCAAACTGATTGATCTGACCCATGACATCAAACTGTTCACCGCCGGCCTGTTCAAAAAGAACTCCTTTGCCGAGCATGAACACGCTGATCTCGTCTCCCTTTTTTACACCGACATTTGCAAGCCGCATGGCATTAAATATGGTTTCGCCGTCTTCGGTGGAGATGATAAACAGCACTTTCATTTTTTCCCCCGTTTACAAATTTTGATCCAAAAACGCCTCCATTCTACTTTCTCCATAAACCATTTCGGTAAACATTGAAAGTCCACAATATTGACACATCTGTGTTGGGTCGACACCTTCGCCCATGCACTCGGCCAGTCACAAATGTACCAGCGGTTGAGACAAATCAAGCGCCTCGACGATTGCGGATACCGATTTCTTGCCATTGCTGATAAAGACCAGTATCCTCAATCGGTTTCCGTCGGACAGGCCCTTGGCCAGAAAGGCGGCGCTTTGGAGATGATCATCATACGTGAGGTATTCATCTTGACACGGAAATCATCCCAATCCACCACTGAAGATTGCAGGGTTTTCGTAATATTGGCACCTCTGGACGCTGTGGCCTGGCGCCAAAGCATTGAGCATGAACTCGAGAGGCGGCATCGCCTCGTCGACAGGCTCGACAAGGCGGACATCGTGCTTGTTTTCATGGGCCGAAACTTTCTCCCATTGGACCGGCACAGTGCTACATTGACGAAGAGACTGCTCAATGAAGCACTTTCCCAAGGCAAGCCAGTCGTTCCGATACTTGCTGACGGCGCCCGCATGCCGACCGCCACCGATCTCCCCGCCAATCTCCAAGACTTAGCCTATCAAGAGGCACTCGTGATCGAGTCCGAGAGAATGATTCCCGGATTGATTGCCAGGGTTTTAGCAGCACCGGCAATTCCCTCTTCAATGAGATCCTCAAACGTTCACAGGCACCGGGGCGAGCAGCGATCGATTTTCGTCGCGTACCGGCGAGATGACTCCAGCTATTGGGCAGACGTTCTGGCGCGGGCACTCAGTCTCCGCTTGGGACGCGAGCGTGTCTTCTTCGACGTCGGGAGTCAGCAACCGGGTCGTGACTATCGATCGCAAATCTCCACCGCTCTTGATCGCGCCACGGATGTAGTGGTGGTCATCGGACCCGGTTTCTTGGAGCCGGAGGCGAGCGGGTTGCAGCGCCTCGATCGCTGCGACGATCAGCTTCGCTCCGAGATCCGAAGCGCGCTACGGGGGAAGAAGCGTATGCACATTGTACTGACCGGTCAGGCAAGCGCACCTACCCGGGTCGAGCTTCCCGATGACATCGCCGCCTTGGCGGACACCCGGTCGGTTCACAAACTCCACTCTGATCGCGAGGCCGGCCGGATCGCCAACAAAATGTTTCCTCTCCCTGCTTCGGCACCATTCGGTAGCGATCTTGCTGTGCTGGGCGAATGGCGACAGCGGGAGCAGGCACTTCAGACGCATGCCGAGTCGGTTCTGGCCGAGCTCGCCACTCATGGTTGGATGAAGGTTTCCGAGCGATCCGGAAAAGGCAAGGTTTACACCGTATGCAATGAGCGGTTCGGCGGCTTCCGACTCGAGTTCCAAGTACCCACTGCCACGGTGTGCCTGGAAGAGCGGGTCGCGAGCCTTCTGCGAGTTGGCGTCCCCCGGTGGGTCACCCGTGACGTCTTCCCGGTCTCGCCACACGAGACCACCGCCGCCAGGGTTATGCACCTGCCGGAACAGTTGATAGATGCTTTGCTGGATCCCAGGCAGTACCTCGAACGCAGGGGGCGCTTCAAAGTCAATAAACGCAAGCATCCGTTCATGGGTCAGGAGGTTTTTCTCGGCAACATGCGCGCCACGTCGCACCCAAACGCTGCGGCGATCGAAGCGTATCAGCGGACCCGGCGACGCATGGCTGCCCGGGGCGGGGCTGCGGCCCTGCGTCGAATCAAGACCTTAAGAATCGACACGAAAGACGCCTACGGGATCGCATTTCACCCGAATGGCGAGTGGTTGGCCGTTGCCACCGATAGGGGCGCTGTGCTTTTAGGAACCCGGAACTGGCAGACGGGTACCCTCCTTGGTTCGCCTGCATCGTGGCAAGCCGCCCGTTTTTCCCGAGATGGCTGGCTGGCGCTGGGTTCCGACCGCGGCCGGTTGTCGATTTGGGACCCCAACGGGTTGCTGATTGCTGATCGTATCCCACCGTATAAGCCTCGGGGCCTGCTGCACCGGATAAGGGCGCACAGGGGCCGGATTATCACCACGATTTCATGGTCACCAACCGGTCAAGCGGTGGCCTGCTGTGGCGGGGAGGCGGTTTGGATCTACCACCCAACAACGGGGGAGAACCGAATCTGGACCCTGCCGCTGCTCACTCCGCCCCCCTTAGATTACGACTCGGGTGCCCATTTTATCGCGGGCGGTGAGGCCCTGCTCGTCTTCGGCCTCCGCTCAGTCGTCTGTGTTCTTCGGCTCCCGAACCTGGAGGTTTGGAGTGTGATCCAAAAGCGGATCCGGCCAAGGCAAAAGCTCATTGCCGATGAGACGGGCGCAGTGGCGGGCGGCACCCCCTTCTCCGACATCCATTGCGCCGAGTCTAGCCCGGCCAGAGACGTCGTGGCATGCGCTGGCGCAGATGGTCAGATCGGCCTTTACGAACTTCATTCATGGGAACTGATAGCAAAAGCAACGTGGTTCGAACCGGTCCGCCACGGGATGAGAACCCACGTCGAGGTCGTGTCGTTCAGCCCCGATGGGAAGCTATTGGCCGCGATTTCTTCGGGGCAACGACTGGTGGTCGGAGATGTCGCCACGCTGGATCCGATACATGAGTCCCCCGAGATATTGGACACCCTGCTCGGGGGAAGATACAGGCCAAGGGTTGCGTGGTCCCCGGATTCTTCCTTGTTTGCGGTAAACCGACTGCCAGGTCTCATCGAGATCTGGGGCATCTGACGATGGCCGGGGTGGCGCTTTCTCCACCACTATTCGCGCCGTGGAATAACCGGGTAAAAATCCGGATGGTAGTGCACAGATCTCCCCACCGGCTTCGATGCGGTCGAACTGCCCGCGATGAAACCGCGCACTGGACTTTTCCCCGCGCCGGCGGGACCAGCCAAGAGGCATCGACATTGAAGGTGGCAGGACAGGCGCTCAGCGACCGACAGCTCCCAGGCGCGGCCTTGCCGGTCTAACCCGAATTCTTACGCTCTGCCCGGAGAAGCGGAAAAGGGAGTGTAACCTCTGGGGCACACCCCCCCCATGTTTATTTTTTGCGGCTTGCAGAAACAACC
>JBAPYE010000073.1:0-6258 GCA_049284575.1 Desulfobacterales bacterium | reverse complement strand
GCTGGTCACCGCCCTGGACTTCCTGCGGGAGAGCAAGGCCGGCCGCTTCACGCCCGGCAAACGCGTGGTGATCATCGGGGCCGGCAACGTCGGCTGCGACGCGGCCACCGAGGCCCACCGGCTGGGCACCCGCCAGATTACCCTCCTGGACGTTCAACAACCGGCCTCCTTCGGCAAGGAGCGCGAGGCCGCCGAGGCCGCCGGGGCCGAGTTCCGCTGGCCGGTTTTCACCAAGGAGATCACCCCCAAGGGCGTCAAGCTCAACACCGGCGAGGTCATTCCGGCCGACACGGTGATCATCTCGATCGGGGATGTTCCCGACCTGGACTTTCTGCCCCGCGACATCGTCACCGAGCGGGGCTTCGTGACGGTCAACGACCACATGCAGACCTCCGACCCCAAGGTCTTCGCCATCGGCGATGCCGTCAAGCCGGGGCTTTTGACCGACGCCATCGGCGCCGGCCGCAAGGCCGCGGCGGCCATCAACGACATCCTCAGCGGCAAACGCCCGCTGGCCGATTCGCGCGCGATGATCGACCGCCGGCGGGTCCACCTGGAGTACTTCGACCCCCGGGTGACCGCCTTCGAGGACATGGCCCACTGCGGCTCGCAGTGCTCTTCCTGCGGCGCCTGCCGGGACTGCGGCCTGTGCGTGGCGATCTGTCCCCAGGCCGCCATCAGCCGGCGGGACCTGGGCGCGCCGGAGTACGAGTACGCGGTCGATGCCGACCTGTGCATCGGGTGCGGCTTCTGTGCCGGTGCCTGCCCGTGCGGCATCTGGGACCTGGTGGAAAACGACCCCCTGGGGTAGCCGCCCCGGCAAACCGGCCGGCTTGCAACTCAACCCTGCCGCCAAAAACGATGGAACTCACATGGATGCACTCTTAGCCCTTGAAGACGGCCGGCATTTTACCTGCCGCGCGTTCACCGGCCCGGGCGAGGCCGGGGGCGAGCTGGTCTTCAACACCAGCATGACCGGGTACCAGGAAATTCTGACGGACCCCTCCTACCGGGGCCAGATCGTCACCATGACCTACCCGCTGATCGGCAACTACGGCGTGAACTTGGAGGACGTGGAGTCCGACCGCATCCAGGTGGCGGCCTTCGTGGTTCGGGAATACCAACGCTTTCCGAGCAACTTCCGCGCCACCGGGACCCTGGCCGATTACCTGCGGGCCGGGGGTATCCTCGGCGTCGAGGCCCTCGACACCCGCGCCCTCACCCGCCACCTGCGCACCGCCGGCGCCATGCGGGGCTTTATCTCCACCCGGGACCTGGATTCGGCCAACCTGTCGGCCCGCGCGCGGGAGATCCCCAGCATGGTGGGTCGTGACCTGACCGGACTGGTGGCCACCACCCGGCCCTACCGCTGGCAAAACGGCGGGCCGCTTTTGCTGGAACCTGCCGACGCCCCGCTGAACCGCACCTTGTGGCAGAGCGCCGCCCCCACCCACCGGGTGGTGGCGCTGGACTTTGGCATCAAGTACAACATCCTGCGGCAACTGACGGCCGCCGGCTGCGAGGTCATCGTGGTGCCCGGTCGCACCCCGGCCGCGGCCATCCGGCGCCTGGAGCCCGACGGGATCTTCCTCTCCAACGGGCCCGGGGACCCCGAGCCGGTCGCCGGGGCCATCGCCACCATCCGCGAGCTGCTGGGCTACCGGCCCATCTTCGGCATTTGCCTGGGTTTTCAGCTCCTCTGCCTGGCCCTGGGCAGCCGGACATTCAAGCTCAAATTCGGCCACCGCGGGGCCAACCAGCCGGTCAAGAATCTCGCCAACGGCCGGGTGGAAATCACCTCCCAGAACCACGGCTTCGGCGTCCGGCGCGAGGCCGTCGCCGACGATGCGATCGCGGTCACCCACGTCAATTTAAACGACAACACCGTGGAGGGCTTCCGGCACCGCCGCTACCCGATCCTGGCGGTTCAGTACCACCCCGAAGCCGCCCCCGGCCCCCACGATGCCCACTACCTCTTCGACGAATTCGTTCGCATGATCCAAACCTTCAGGGGATAAGGGGCCGCCCCGCGCCCCCGCAGAATCAATATGCCAAGACGCACGGACATCCAGAAAATTCTGATCATCGGCGCCGGCCCCATCATCATCAGCCAGGCCTGCGAGTTCGACTACTCCGGCACCCAGGCCTGCAAGGCCCTGCGCGAGGAAGGCTACCAGGTCATTTTGGTCAACAGCAACCCGGCCACCATCATGACCGACCCGGAAATGGCCGACCGCACCTACATCGAGCCGGTGACCCCCGAAACCGTGGCCAAAATCATCGCCCGCGAACGCCCGGATGCCCTGCTGCCGACCCTCGGCGGCCAGACCGGGCTAAACACCGCGGTGGCCGTGGCCCGCATGGGGGTTCTGGAAGAATACGGGGTGGAGCTGATCGGCGCCTCCATCGAAGCCATCGAGAAGGCCGAGGACCGCGACCGCTTCCGCCAGGCCATGGCGAAGATCGGCCTGCGCATTCCCCAAAGCGGGATCGCCACCGACATTGACCAGGCGCGCGCGGCGGCCGCCGAACTCGGCTTTCCGCTGATCGTGCGGCCCAGCTTCACCCTGGGCGGCACCGGCGGGGGGGTGGCCTACAACATCGAAGACCTCGAGAAGATGGCCAAGGCCGGTCTGGACGCCAGTCTGATCGGCCAGGTGATGCTGGAAGAGTCGGTTCTGGGCTGGAAGGAGTTCGAACTGGAAGTCATGCGCGACACGCATGACAATGTCGTGATCGTCTGCTCCATCGAGAACCTGGACCCCATGGGCGTCCACACCGGTGACAGCATCACCGTGGCGCCGGCCCAGACCTTGAGCGACCGCGAATACCAGGTGATGCGCGACGCCTCGCTGGCGATCATGCGCGAAATCGGGGTGGACACGGGCGGCTCGAATGTCCAGTTCGCGGTCAACCCGCGCAACGGCGAGATGGTGGTGGTCGAAATGAACCCGCGGGTGTCACGCAGTTCGGCCCTGGCCTCCAAGGCCACCGGGTTTCCGATCGCTAAGATCGCCGCCAAGCTGGCCGTGGGCTATACCCTCGATGAAATCCCCAACGACATCACCGGCGAGACCCTGGCCGCCTTCGAGCCCACCCTGGACTACGTGGTGGTCAAGATCCCGCGCTGGACCTTCGAGAAATTCCCCGAAACCGAGGATGTCCTCACCACCGCGATGAAATCGGTGGGCGAGACCATGGCCATCGGCCGGACCTTCAAGGAGGCTCTCCAGAAGGGCCTGCGCTCGCTGGAAATCGGCCGCCACGGGTTCGGGGCCGACGGCGAGGATGCGCGCGAAGCCCCGGGGAGCGGTGAAAAACCGCCCGCCACAGCGGTCATCGAACAGAAGCTGGCGGTGCCCAACTCCCAGCGGATCTTTTACCTGCGCCACGCCCTTCTGGCCGGCTTTGCCATCGAACGGATCCATGAACTCAGCGGCATCGACCCCTGGTTTCTCCATCAGCTGGAAGAGCTCACAGCCTTCGAGGGCGAATTGCGCAAGATCGCCGGCGACCTGCCGACGGCCACCCTGCGGCGGGCCAAGCGCCGGGGCTATTCCGATCGCCAGCTCGCGCATCTCGGCGGCCTCTCCGAAGCCACGCTGCGCGAACGTCGGCGCGAGGAAGCGATCCTGCCGGTTTACAAACTGGTGGACACCTGTGCCGCCGAGTTCCGGGCCGCCACCCCTTACTACTACTCGAGCTACGAGCAGGAAAACGAGGCGCGCCTGTCCGGCGGCCGCAAAGTCATGATTCTGGGTGGGGGCCCCAACCGCATCGGCCAGGGGATCGAATTCGACTACTGCTGCGTTCACGCCTCCTTTGCGCTGCGCGAGGAAGGGGTTGAAAGCATCATGGTCAACAGCAACCCCGAGACGGTCTCCACCGACTACGATACCTCCGACAAGCTCTACTTCGAGCCCCTGACCCTGGAGGATGTCCTGCACATCGTGGAGACCGAGCAGCCCCAGGGGGTTATCGTCCAGTTCGGCGGGCAGACCCCGCTCAACCTGGCCGTGCCCCTGGCGCAGGCGGGCGTGCCGATCCTCGGCACCCACCCCGACAACATCAACCGCGCCGAAGACCGCGAAGAGTTCCAGTCCATGCTTAAAAAGCTGGGGCTACGGCAGCCAGCCAACGGCACGGCGGTGTCGGTGGCCGAAGCCGCAAAAGTCGCCGAGCTGATCGGCTACCCGGTGATCGTGCGCCCCTCATACGTGCTGGGCGGCCGGGCGATGAAAATCGTTTACCACCGCAAGGACCTGGAAAATTTTACCCTGCTGGCCATCCAGGCCTCCCCCGGCCACCCGGTGCTGATCGACAAATTTCTCGAAGACGCGGTCGAGGTGGACGTGGACGCCATCTCCGACGGGCGCACGACCCTGATCGGCGGCATCATGGAGCATATCGAGGAGGCCGGCATCCACTCCGGCGACTCGGCCTGCGTGCTTCCCCCCTACAGCATCCCCGCGGCCGTCTGCGAGGAGATCGCCGCGGCCACCAAGGCCATGGCGGCCGAACTGCAGGTCGTCGGCCTGATGAACGTCCAGTACGCCATCAAAAACGGCCAGCTCTACGTGCTGGAGGTCAACCCGCGGGCCTCGCGCACGGTGCCCTTCGTCAGCAAGGCCACCGGCGTCCCCCTGGCCAAGCTGGCCACCAAGGTGATGCTGGGCAAGTCCCTGGCCGAGGCGGGCCTCGTCGCCGAGGTGACCCCGCGGCACGTGGCGGTCAAGGAGGCGGTGCTGCCCTTCAACCGCTTCCCCAAGGTGGACACCCTGCTGGGGCCCGAAATGAAATCCACCGGTGAGGTGATGGGGATCGACGCCGAATTCGGGCCGGCCTATGCCAAGGCCCAGCTGGGGGCCGGACAGCAACTGCCCACCCAGGGCGGCATTTTCATCAGCGTCAACGATCGCCACAAGCCGGCGGTCTTGGCCGTGGCGGCCCGCTTCCACGCCATGGGCTTCGAGATCCTCTCCACCGCCGGCACCGGTGCGTTTCTGTCGGCCAACGGCATCCCCGGCCGGAACCTCGCCAAGGTTTCCACCGGCGTCCGTCCGCACGTCCTGGACGCCATCAAAAACGGTGAAATCCAGATGGTCATCAACTCCGCCACCGGCGGCGAAACCCGCCGGGACGGCTTTATGATCCGGCGTGCGGCGATCAAGTTCGGGCTGCCCTACACCACCACGATCTCCGGCGCCATGGCCATCAGCCGCGGGATCCAGGCGCTGCGGGATGCGGCCCTGGGAGTCAAGACCATCCAGGAATACCATCGCAGCCCCGAATAGAGCGGCCCCCGGCCCATGGCCGTTCCGGCGGCGGCGGGGGCATTTACAAGGCGCTCATAATGTGTCAATAAGATCCGGGTTGCCCCATTTGGGGCGCGACCCGGACACGGGATCGCCGGCAGCCGCCGCGAGGCCCGTACCTGTGTGACCCCGCCATCAAAAGGTTTTTTTATGAACTCCCAAACTGACGGGGGTGCGCGCAGCGCCGATACCGTCCGAAACGATTTTGACGACAAACCCCGTGAGGCCTGCGGCCTGTTCGGCATCCACGGCCACGCCGACGCCGCCCGCCTGACCTATTTCGGCCTTTACGCGCTGCAGCACCGGGGCCAGGAAAGCGCCGGCATCGCGGTCAGCCGCGCGAGAGACATCGTGAGCCACAAGGGGATGGGCCTGGTGCCGGACGTTTTCGACGATGAGCACCTGGAACAACTGGGCGGCACCAGCGCCGTCGGCCACGTGCGCTACTCCACGACGGGCAGCTCGATTCTCAACAACGCCCAGCCGTTTGTCGTGCGCCATCGCCAGCGGGCCTACGCCGTGGGCCACAACGGCAACATCGTCAACGCCCAGGCGCTGAAAAACGAGCTGGAGGAATCCGGCTCCATTTTCCAAACCACCATGGACAGCGAGATCTTCCTGCACCTGTTCGTCAAGAGCCTGCGCTACGGCTTCGATCAGGCCCTGGTGGAAGCCGCCACCCGGCTTAAAGGCGCCTTTTCGCTGGTCATGCTCACCAGCCGCGGGGAGGTCATCGGCATCCGCGACCCCCACGGGTTCCGGCCCCTGTGCCTGGGCAAGCTCAACGGCAGCTATGTCCTGGCATCGGAAACCTGCGCCTTTGACCTGGTTCAGGCGGAGTTCATCCGGGAGCTGGACCCCGGTGAGATCGTCGTCATCAGCGACAGCGGCATCAAGTCGATCCACACCCGCCCGGCGGACCGGCAGGCCTTCTGCATTTTCG
>JBAPYE010000072.1:0-8136 GCA_049284575.1 Desulfobacterales bacterium | reverse complement strand
GCCCAGCCGGTGGGCCTCGGTGGCCGCGTCGCAGCCGACGTTGCCGGCCCCGATGATCACCACGCGTTTGCCGGGCGTGAAGCGGCCGGCCTTGCTCTCCCGCAGGAAGTCCAGGGCGGTGACCAGCCGTTCGCTGCCCGGAATCGGCAGGCTGCGGGGTTTCTGGGCCCCGGCGGCGATGACCATGAAGTCAAAGTCCGCGCGCAGGCGCTCGGTTTCGTCGCGCGTCAGATTCTGCTGCAGGTTGACGTGCGGGATGACCTCCGCGATGCGCTCCAGCTCACGGGTCACCACGTCCTGCGGGATCCGGCTGTCCGGGATGACGCTGGCGATCTTTCCGCCCAGCTTCTCGGAACGGTCGTAGACCACCGCCTCGTGGCCGTACCGGCGCAACTGCCAGGCCACCGACAGGCCCGCCGGGCCGCCGCCGACGACCGCGATGCGCTTGCCGGAAAGGGGCGGCAGCGGGGGCAGCTTGGCATCGATGCTGGCCTTGCCGAGATGGCGGATGTCCACCGGAAACATGGCCGCCGACTGGCGCGTGCAGGCGCTCATGCAGAGGTTGGGGCACAGGTAGCCGCAGACCGTGGCTGGAAAGGGGGTGTAGGTCAGCGCCAGGTCCACCGCCTCGTCCATGCGACCCTCGCGGATCAGCTGCCAACGCTGCTGGACGGGAATACCGGTGGGGCAGGTGGCCTCGCAGGGGGCCTTGTACTTGCGATTTTCCCAGACCGGCAGATAGCGGCGCAGGTCGCCGGTGGTGATCACGGGGATGGTGCTGCGGTCGATGTCGGTCAGGTCGCCCACCAGCCCGCCGTGGCCGAGTTCGCGGTCCCAGATCTCCTGGTGGAAAGAGGCCATCGAGCGGGTGGAGAGGCCCAGGCGCTCCTGGGGGGTGCGCGCCACCAGCAGCTGCCACTGTCGCCGGTCCGAGAGGGGCTTGAGCAGCTCGGGGCGTTTGATGGCCCCCGCAAAGGTTTCCAGGTTCTCCGTCAGCCAGCCCCACTCCTCGTCGGAGATCGGCATCAGCCGGGCATCCGCCTGGCTGAACCCCTGATGCGGGCCGCGAAAGAAGACCTTGCCGCCGACCATGCCCACAAAGGGCCGGTAGCCGAGCACATTCGTCTGATCCTGGGCCTCCACGCCGCAGATCACGGCGACGCCGCCAGCCATGAACTCACCGAAATAGTCGCCCACCGACCCCAGGACCCACAGCTCAGGCGGCGCAAAGCGCGGGTTGTGCTTGGTCATGGTCATGCCGCGGGCGCCGATATTGCCGCCGATGAAAACCTTGCCCTGGGACATGCCGTTGGCGATGCCGTTGGCCGCATTGCCGTGGACCACGATTTCGGCCCCGGCATTGAGCCAGCCGACGTCGTCGGAAGCCGGGCCCATGGCTTCGATCCGGGTATTGGAAAAGCCGAGTGAGCCCAGGCGCTGACCGGAGTTTCCGGTCACCCGGATGTGGAGCGGGTCGTCACCGGCCTTCCAGAGCCGCCCGCCGATGCCGTGCTGGCCCAGGGCCTGCACCTCGATCTGGCGGTGCCCGCGGGAAACCGCGGCCTGGATGCGGTCCTCCAGGATCCGCGAGGCCAGGCGCGTGCCGTTTTCCTTCCCCGCGATGACGTGAAATTTGGTTTTGCTCATCTCTCTCTCCGCAATCTCCTGTGCACCGGGCCGAGGGGGCATCGGTCGGCCGGAACCAAGGCTAAACGACGTATTTGATCTTAAGCCGCTGGGCGGCGTCGGCATCGCTGATGCCGAGGGCGTCGGACATCCCGATCGGCAGCGATGTCGAGCGCCCCAGGGGGGCGATGATCTTCTTGAGTTCGGTGTCGAAGCTCAGGAAAACGTCCACCACCCGCTGGGCGACCTCGTCCACGTCCAGCCGCCGGTATAGCCGCGGGTCCTGGGAGGTGATGCCCTTGGGGCACCGGCCGATGTTGCAGATGTTGCAGCGGTCCGATTCGGAGCCCAGGCAGCCGGCGGCGGCCTGCATGACGTACTTGCCGATCTGCACGCAGCTGGCGCCCAGCATGATCAGGGCGGCGGCGTTGGCCCCCAGGTTGCCGTTTTTGCCGGCCCCCCCGCCGGCGATCAGCGGGATCTCGTTCTGTTTGCCGATGGCCACCAGATTGAGGTAGGCGTCGCGGATGTTGCTGGCGATGGGGTGGCCCATGTGGTTCATGGAGACGTTGTAGGCCGCGCCGGTGCCCCCGTCCTCGCCGTCGATGGCCAGGCCCGAGGCGTAGGGGTTGCGGGCCAGGTTGTTGAGCACCGCGAGCGTGGTGGAGGAGGCCGAGATCTTGGGGTAGACCGGCACCCGGAAGCCCCAGGCCATGGACATCGAGAGGATCATCTTGGCCACCGATTCCTCGATGGAGTACTGGGTCTGGTGGGTGGGCGGGCTGGGCAGGCTGACCCCCGCGGGGACCCCGCGGATGGCCGCGATCAGTTTGTTGACCTTGTACCACATGAGCAGGCCGCCGTCGCCGGGCTTGGCGCCCTGGCCGTACTTGATCTCGATCGCGCAGGGGTCTTCCTTCATCTCCGGCAGGGCGTGGATGATCTCGTCCCAGCCGAAATAGCCGCTGGCGATCTGCAGGATGGTGTATTTCAGAAAGCGGCTGCGCAGCAGCCGCGGCGGGCACCCGCCTTCGCCGGTGGAGATGCGCACCGGCATCTTGAACTCCTCGTTGAGATAGGCCACGCCGAGCTGCAGCCCTTCCCACATATTGGGACTCAGGGCGCCAAAGGACATGCCGCCGATCATCAGCGGGTAGACTTCGCGCACCGGGGGCATCCAGCCGTTTTCGGCGAAAAACTTCAGGCTCTCTTCGGGCGGCAGGATCCGTCCGATCAGGCTGCGCAGTTCGAATTCGTGGCGGCCGGCGTCCAGGGCCGGGTCGGTGAGCATTGAAATCCGGATGAATTTGATCTGGTCGAGCAGGCTGCCGTGGTCGTTGCGGCGGCCGCCGCGGCGGCGCGGCTGTCCGCCGCGGTTGACGTGGAAGCGCAGCTTGTCGGTCTCGTCGCTGCGGGCCGGGAGGATGGCGTCGTTGGGGCAGACGAGGCTGCACATGGCGCAGCCGATACAGCTGTAGGCCGGGTCGGTGCGCTGACGGATGCCGTGATAGACCGTGAAGGCGCTCGCCGGCGGTTCGGCCAAGTTCAGGCTGGTCTCGACCCGACGTTTGCGGAAGACCCCCAGCTCGATGGCCTGCACCGGGCAGACCGCCGTGCAGCGGCCGCAGAGGGTGCACTTGTCTTTGCTCCACAGAATCTGCCAGGGCAGGTCTTTGGTGCTCAGTGTGGAAGGGGTAATGCTTCGGTTTGGCAGCATATTTTAACCTCCTGGCGATCGGGGCCCACAATGGCGGTGTCCAAATGCATCGGTTGAAAGTCCTTGCTCTTGTCGCGGTCGGGGATGGCCGCGTCCAGACCGCAGATTTCAGAGGAGAAGGCGAAGAGCCCCGGCCGGCCGCCCACCACCCCGGGGCGCAGCTTTTTGCGGTCCTGGACCATGAACAGCGAGTGGTCCGGCAGGCACCCGATGACGCAGTTGGGCCCGTCGATGATCAGGCGCCGGCAGGACTGCTTGAGATTGGTCAGGAAGGCCCCGTTGGGGTGTTGGTGCAGCCCCTCTTCCTGCAGCGGTGTGATGACGTGCTTGTAGCACTCCAGCCCCAGTCCGAGTTTACGGCAGATGTAGTGCAGGATATGGGTGAAAACCTCGGAGTCGGACTGGAACCCGTAGTAGCCGGGGAAGCCGCGGGTCTTGAGGTACTCCTTGATGGGGATGAAGGCCGTGTTCTCCCCGTTGGTCATGGTGGAGTAGCCCTGGGTGAAAAACGGGTGGCAGGCATAGAGGTTGATGGCGTAATTGGTGTTCTGCCGCCCCTGGGCCATGACCACGCGGGCCTTGAGCTCTTTGCGGTCGAGTTTGAGGTACTCGCCGACCTGGATCGGGTCTCCGATTTCCTTGATCATGATCACGTCCGGCCAGAAGGAGAAGACGATCATATCGTTTGTCTCCTCGCCCATTCGGCGCAGCGTCAGGCGGATGTCCAGCAGCTTGTCGAAGAGTTGCTCGCGGCTGTAGCCGTCCCACTCCTCGGGGTATTCATAGGCGCGGATCAGGTAGACGTCACGTTTGGGCACGCCCGGGGGCGGGGTCTTGGGGACCTTGATGGAAATCTTGTACTTGGTCATGAAGCCGAAATCCATCATGAAGGCGTCCAGCCGTTTGAGCCCCTTTTCGCTGAAAATGCCTGACAGGATCGGCGCATCCTTCATCTCCTCGAAGGGTCCCCCCAGGTCACGCAGGAAAATCCCCACGCCGGAGCCGTCGTGCCCCTCGCGCATCACGTCCAGGGCCTCCAAGGCGGCCATGGGGGACAGCGGCTCGTCACTGGTCATCGCAAACAAACGGCACATGGTGAACCCTCCTTTTTAACAAAAATGTAAGGAGTCGGATCGATAAGCGACATAAATGTGAGGTTGGCGCCTGAAATTATCGTCAGGGTCAGCCTCAGCAATTTTTATGCCGTATCCAACTACAGATCGGATCAGATCGCTGTGAGCAGCATGCGGCGGGAAGGGTGGCAGCACCCGTGCAGGGCTGTGATCGGGTGGTTGCGCGTCGCAGCCGATGCCCGCAACCGAGGTCTTGCCCCCTGCCGACGGGTATCCTGCTTCGAGCGCTGAAAATCGAACAGGGCAGCGGCGTTTATCCCTCAACTCCTTTTTACACCAGCCCGGTTGCTATAGTCGATTTCCCGGTGCATTTCAACCTGAAAAAAGAGGCCCAAGACCGCCTCGGGGGGTTGGGTCGCCTTCCGCTTTTGCCCGCTTTGTGCTACCCTGGCGCCAATCAACAACGTCCCGGTGGCACCGCCCGCCCGTATTCGCGCTGCGACCCGCATGCGCGCAGAGTGCAGTTTCCCGGTCCTGCCGCCCAGTCCTCGACGGAGCACGCACCACCCATGAACACCGCCGCCCTTGAATTACCGCTTGCCCTGGCAGAGGAAGCCGCCGGCAAATGGGCCGCTTTCTGCCAGGCGGCCCAGGCCGCCGGTCTTCGGGTCCCCGACGGCCCCGCACTGGCGGCGGAACTGCAGCGGGTGTTCGCTTTCAGCGAGTTTGTCGCCCAGAACGCCGCCCGTGACCCCGGTTTGGTGGTCGATCTCCTGGCGCGCGGCGATATCGAGACGCCCTATGGCCCGGAATGCTACCGGGATAAACTGGCCGAGGCCCTGGGCGCCGTCGCCACCGAGGCCGCCCTGGCGAGAGTCCTTCGAAAACTGCGCCGGCGCGAGATGGTGCGGATTGCTTGGCGGGACCTGGCCGGGCGGGCCGACCTGGCCGTCACCATGGCGGAGCTCTCGCAGCTGGCGGACGCTTGTATCGCACAGACCCTGACGCGCCTTTCCGACTGGCAGTGCGTCGAGTGCGGCACAGCGCTGGATGCCCGGGGCCTACCGCAGTCGCTGGTGGTCGTCGGCATGGGCAAGCTGGGGGCCTGCGAACTCAACTTTTCCTCGGATATCGATCTGGTCTTCGCCTTCCCCGCGGCCGGTGAAACCCGCGCTGGGCCGGAGCCCATGGACAACCACGCCTTTTTCGTGCGCCTCGCCCGGCGGCTGGTCAGCGTTCTCGGCCAGCCCAACGCCGACGGCCCCATGTACCGGGTGGATCTGCGGCTGCGGCCGTTCGGTGAAAACGGACCGCTGGTGATGAGCTTCGACAGCATGGAGGATTACTATCAGCAGCAGGGCCGGGAGTGGGAGCGCTACGCCTGGATCAAGGCCCGCAGCGTGGCCGGCGACCCGGCGGCCGGCGGACGCCTGCTGGCGGCGCTCAAGCCCTTCGTGTTCCGCCGCTACCTGGATTACGGCACCATCGAGTCGATCCGCGAGATGAAACGGCAGATCAGCCTGGAGGTCGGCCGCAAGGGGCTGCGGGACAACATCAAGCTGGGGCCCGGCGGGATTCGTGAGATCGAATTTTTCGGTCAGGTGTTCCAGCTGATCCGCGGCGGGGTGCTGCCGGCGCTGCAGGCGCGGCCGATTCAGCAGACCCTGGACACCCTGGCGGCCGAAAACCTGGTGCCCGCTGGGGTGTGCCGCGAACTTCAGGCGGCCTACATCTTTTTGCGCAATACCGAACACCGGCTGCAGATGGCCGCCGACCGTCAGAAGCATCAGTTGCCCCACGAGGCGCCGGCGCGCCTGAGGCTGGCGATATCCATGGGCTTTGAAAGCTGGGCGGCGTTTCACACCCGCCTGGCGGACCACATGGCGGCGGTGCACGGCCATTTCAGTGGGTTGTTGAAAACTGACGAGCCTGCCCCCGGCCAGGCGCAGCCCGGTGCCCCGGACATCCGGGATCTGGAAAACGTCTGGTGCGGGCTGCTGGAGCCCCAAAAGGCCGCCGCCGTGCTTCAGGCCCGAGGGTTTACGGAGCCCCGGGCGGTGCTGGACCTGGTGGCGCATCTGCGGCAAGCGGTGGAAGGGCGGGTGCTCAGCATCGAGGCCCGGGGCCGCCTGGACCGCCTGATGCCCCGGGTCCTGGAGGCCGTGGCGGCCGCCGGGGGCAGCAGCCACACCCTCAACCGGGTGATCGAGCTGATCAAGGCCATCGAAACCCGCTCCTGCTACATGGCGCTTTTGCTGGAAAACCCCGAGGCCCTCAACCACCTGGTGCGCCTGACCGCCGCCAGCCCCATGGTGGCCGCCCAGCTGGCGCGGCACCCGCTGCTGCTGGACGAGCTTCTCGACTCCCGGACGCTCTATACCCCGCCTCTGCGGCCGGAGCTGGAAACCGAGCTGGCCCGCCGCCTGCGGGCCATCGACCCGGATGACCTGGAATACCAGATGGAGGCCCTGCGGGTCTTCAAACAGACCCACATTCTGCGGGTGGCGGCGGCCGACGTTACCGGCGAGCTGCCCCTGATGCGGGTCAGCGACCATCTCACCGACATCGCCGAAACGGTGCTGGCGGCCGTGCTGAACATCTCCTGGCGCCACCTGGTGGTCAAGCACGGGCGGCCCTCGGTCTTCAACCTTCCGGGGGGCGTCGATCGCGGGTTTGCGGCGGTGGCTTACGGCAAGCTGGGGGGGATCGAGCTGGGGTACGGCTCGGACCTGGATCTGGTCTTCCTGCACGCCGGCGGTGCCGGTCAGACCCTTGGGGCGCGACCGGTGGACAACGCCCAGTTCTTCGCCCGCCTGGGTCAGCGGGTGATCCACCTGCTGACCGCGCACACCGCGGTGGGCACGCTCTACGAGGCCGACATGCGGCTGCGGCCCTCGGGGGATGCCGGCATTCTGGTGAGCCACGTGGACGGCTTTGAGGCCTACCAGGTGAACGACGCCTGGACCTGGGAGCACCAGGCCCTGATCCGGGCGCGGGTGGTGGGCGGGGATCAGGCCCTGGTGCAGCGTTTCGCTGAGATTCGGGCGGCCGTGTTGTGCCGCAAGCGCGCGGCGCAGACGCTGCGCGCGGAAGTCGGCGGGATGCGCCAGCGCATGCGTCGCTCCCTCTGGAAGCCGGTAAAGGGCGAGTTTGATCTCAAGCAGGCCCCCGGCGGGATGGTGGACATCGAGTTTCTGGTGCAGTATCTGATCCTGCTGGAGGCCCACGCTCACCCCGAGCTGATCGGCTGGACCGACAATGTCCGCCAGCTGCGGGTCCTGATGGAGGCCGGGGTGCTGGACGAGGACAGCGCCTATTTTCTCAAGGAAACCTATCTCGTCTACCGCGCCGCCGCCCACCGTCTCAGTCTGCTCGCGCTTCCGGCCAAGGTCGCGGCCGACCTTTTCGCCCGCCGCCAGGCCAAAGTCCGCGAGATCTGGAAACAATTCATGCAAGCGCACGCCTGAGCCCGGGTGGCGGCGCACGCTTCAAAACCGCACAGGAGGCGCAACAGATGGAAAAACCGGTCGAAAACTACTGGATACTGCACCTCGAAGCCCTCAAGAAGACCCTGGAGAAAAACAATTTCGAAGTTTTCATCGTGGCCGACGCCGCGGCCGCCAAGGCCCTGGTATTGGACAAGATCCTGCCGGCGGCCGCCCCTCAAACCGTCTCCTGGGGCGGCTCGATGACCTTCATGGGCAGCGGCCTCTACCAGGC